>NZ_JAHLQE010000153.1 GCF_018918235.1 Eubacterium sp. MSJ-13 | reverse complement strand
CTGCTGGTGAAGTACTTGGTGCTGCTGTAACTGCTGGTGAAGTACTTGGTGCTGCTGTTGGCTCTGTGCTTGGTACAGGTACAACAGGTACAATTGTTGGCTCTACTGTCGGTGTAGGATTTGAAGCCTTTTTCTTAACTGTTACTGTAACAGTAGCTTTCTTCTTGCTTCCGTCAACTGCTGCAACTGTGATCTTTGCTTTTCCTGCTTTAACACCTTTGATAACACCTGATGCTGATACTGTTGCAACTTTCTTGTTGCTTGTCTTGTATGTAAGTTTCTTAAGTGTTACTTTCTTAGGAGTTACTGATGCAGAAATCTTGCTTGTCTTGCCTACATAAACTGTAACATTAGACTTCTTTACTGTAACTTTCTTTACTTTCTTTGTAATCTTCTTTACAGTAATCTTGCATACTGTCTTCTTGCTTCCAGCTTTTGCAGTGATTGTAACTTTTCCAGGTTTTTTAGCATTTACAACACCCTTTGATGATACTGTTGCAACTTTCTTGTTGCTTGTTGTAAATTTAACCTTTGCAGATTTTGTAGGCTTTACAGTAGCCTTTAATGTGATTGAAGAATACGCTTTGTCTGCTCCCTTGTATAAGGTTGCACTCTTCTTGTTCAAAGTTAACTTCTTAACTTTCTTAGCTGCTGAAACATCACCTGTCTGGAATGCTAATCCAGATGTAATTAAAGCAGCTGATAATACAGTCGAAATGACCTTTCTTCCCACTTTTCTTCTCATGTGTCTGCCTCCATTTTTCTTTTTTGTAACAATCATATAAATATATACAAATTTTCTCAAAACTTTTATATATATTATATAATCGTAACTTATTTATTACAATCAGCATTATAGTCGTACATATTTTGAATGTCAAGTTATTTTTAGATTTTTCGACAATATTTTTAATTATCGGCCATACTAATATTCCCAAATTGTGCAGTTCGCAGACTATTATGCCTCAAGTGCCTGCTCAATATCTGCAATAAGGTCATTCTTATCTTCGAGTCCGCATGATATCCTTATAAGCCCCGCAGATATACCGGCTTCCCTTAACTGCTCATCTGTCATCTGCCTGTGTGTAGATGTGGCAGGGTTAAGGCAACATGTTCTCGCATCTGCGACATGTGTTTCTATAGCCGCAAGTTTAAGATTTTTCATAAATCTTTCTGCTGCCTGTCTGCCGCCTTTTATCTCAAATGATACAACACCGCATCCACCATCAGGAAGATATTTCTTTGCAATCTCATAATATTTGTTTGAAGGAAGTGTAGGATAATTTACATATTCCACCTTGTCATGCTTTTCAAGAAACTCTGCAACAGCCTGTCCATTTTCTACATGTCTTGGCATGCGTACATGAAGTGATTCAAGTCCGAGATTAAGTATAAATGCACTCTGAGGTGACTGAATACAGCCTAGGTCTCTCATAAGCTGTGCCGTACATTTTGTGATAAATGCACCTTCTTTTCCAAACTTTTCTGCATATGTGATCCCATGATATGACTCATCCGGTGTGCAAAGTCCCGGAAACTTGTCAGCATGTGCCATCCAGTCAAACTTTCCGCCATCTACGATTGCTCCTCCGATAGCAGCCCCATGTCCGTCCATATATTTCGTAGTAGAATGTGTAACTATATCTGCACCCCACTCGATAGGTCTTAGATTGACAGGTGTTGGAAATGTATTGTCCACGATA
The DNA here is from genome assembly GCF_018918235.1 of Eubacterium sp. MSJ-13. GTDB lineage: Bacteria > Bacillota > Clostridia > Lachnospirales > Lachnospiraceae > Butyribacter. Next base: position 2,318 of record NZ_JAHLQE010000153.1, on the reverse strand, counting down.
AGTGGAATACCATGTTCATGTGCAGCTTTAGCAAACTTTTCAATGTCAAGTACGGTAAGCGCAGGGTTCGCTATTGATTCTCCGAATACAGCTCTTGTATTTTCTTTAAATGCAGCATTTAACTCTTCCTCTGTACAGTCAGGGTCTACAAATGTAACATCTATCCCCATCTTTTTCATAGTGACTGCAAGCAGATTAAATGTTCCGCCATATATAGATGAAGATGATACGATATGGCTTCCTGCTTCACAGATATTAAACATCGCAAAGAAATTTGCTGCCTGACCTGATGAAGTGAGCATGCCTGCCGTTCCGCCCTCAAGTTTTGCAATCTTAGCTGCAACTAGGTCATTTGTAGGATTTTGAAGTCTTGAGTAAAAATATCCCTCCGCCTCAAGGTCAAACAGTTTTCCCATATCTTCACTTGTATCATATTTAAATGTTGTAGACTGATATATAGGTATCTGTCTAGGTTCTCCATTGCCCGGTGTATATCCGGCCTGAACACAGTTTGTATCGATCGTGTAATCCTTCATGATTTAGCTCCTCCTGTAATGTTGATTTTCTATAAATACTACGGAATTAGTAGTATTTATATATTGTAACACCATTTTGGTAAATGCGCAAAATTATTACACCTTGTCCCTGTGTTCTTTATTCATCAGACAAATTTAACTTCAAATGTATACGGTTCTGTAATTTCAGTAAATGATGATAAAAGATTTTCAACTGCTTCTTTTGCATATCCGTCAGATGTCTCTTTCATAGTCTTTTCATCAACTTTCTTTTTGCAGTCCTCCTCTGCTCTCTCAAGTGCTTTTGTCGTTGCTTCTAAACTATCTGACTTTATCCATGATGTGTCATATATCTGATAATCAGAATCGATATTTGGCTCTCCCACAACTGCATGTGGCAGATATACATTTATCTTTCTTTTTTTATCATCTATTTTAATATCTGCCTTTGACATATCTACATAAGATTTAACACTTCCCGTATATTTTATATAAAATTTTTTCTTAAATATCCCGCTGTTATCCTCCATCTCAACAACTCCGTCAAAGATAACTTTTGAAACCGCCAGCTCGTTCAGTTCTTCAAGCTGTCCGCTTATGAAACTTTCAGTGACAACATCACTTAATTTATCTTTATTGCCATTGTTTACTTTCACATAAAGTATTATGAACGCAGCACACATAACTACTATTACGGCAGCTATGCTTCTGGCTGTTCTCATATATTTATACATAAACACATTTTCACTGATAGTGTCTTCTCTTCTTCTTTCTTTGTTCTTTTTAATCCCGATACTGAACTTATCTTCAATTTTCTTTTTGTCTTCCATAAACCTCACCAAATCCTATTCCCACTTTTGTTTATAATTTTATATGATACATTTTACTGTTCAGTGACTCCGACATTCTCTTTAATATCATCACCGTCTTTAATTGAGACATTGACTTTATATGGTTCCCTGCATTTCTTTGCACCTTCAAATATGTCCTCAACGAGCATCTTTGCCCTCATATTTGCCTTTTCAACCATGTCTGTCTCATCAATCCTGTCTCTACACTCACTCTCAGCCTGTATAAGTCCCTGTTTCACAAACTGCTTTCCCTCAAGTTTATTCCACGAAACATCATCCCATTTTATGCTGCTTTTTATAATATTTATCTCGACTGCATCAGCGGCAGGAAGTTTAACATCAATAGTCTTTTTCTTATCATCAACTTTTATATCTGCTGCCGAGAGGTCAACTCCTACTTTCACCTGTGCTTTATACTCCATAAGAGCTACCTCATCGAGCACATCTATAAACCATTTATTTCTAACCTCAGTGATCCCGTTATAAGTAGTGCTTAACACTGCAAGCTCACTAAGCCCTTTGACCTTTTCAGAATATACATTAGAATAGGAAACTTTCGGTTCAGATTTTCCTGAAAAATGAACCTTAAGCAGGATACCACCAAAAAACAGAGTGCATACAAGCACTGTGATAATAATACATTTAATTCTTGTGCCAAGCCCCAGAAACCATCTCAAAACAAACATAAATACCTCATTTCCAGACGGTTTTACGTTGCAAAGCCGTCTTGTTCAAAACACTCGTATCTTAAAAACATTTACAAAATCGTGAAATTTATACCACATATCGTAACTTACAAAATAATTTTTGTCAAACCACGACATTTTTCCCGACGCACAACAGGGGCATATGAATAGTAATATTCATATGCCCCTGCATCATTCATCTAAAAAACTATAATTTAACACTATCAAGTAAGTCCCCCACTTCTATTGCGTAGAGCAATAAGTGG
>NZ_JAHLQE010000108.1 GCF_018918235.1 Eubacterium sp. MSJ-13 | reverse complement strand
TCTAATTATGGCATAATATTTGTTGATATGCTATCCGCATGGATATTTTGCGCTTACCATCATTCATCTCACCATTTGCCATACTTGGAGCATATGCAATTTTCTTCATATTTTGCATAGAATCAAGTGCCAAAAAAAAGCTTTTATCAAAATGTCCTCCCGAAAAACCTGGCGACCAAATAACATCACTTTCACAAATAACACAATCATAGTTCAATTTAGCTTCGTTTAATGTAGCTTGTGTATATTTATTCTGAGATTTACATATATTTGCTTTAATAAATTTTTCAAATTTATTAAAGCGTCTTTTATATATACTATAATTTTTCAAATAATATATTAATGACCTCAGATGCTTTCCTAATAAAGCTTGTCTAAATGGATACTTTAAATCTTGTCCTTCAAGTATTGGCATTGTGTAATCAATTATCTCTGTATATTCAACATAATCTAAATTTTTTAAATACTTTTGAAATGCCCAACTGTGCAGCATAGCACCATAATTAAAATCTGGTGCATTTATATTAAGACTTATTGTACCTATTCTCATATAGCATTTTCCCTCATATCATCAATAAGATTATTGAACATTTCCTCCAATCCAACCTTAGGTTTCCATCCTAAAGATTTTAATTTTGATGTATCAAGATTCATTCTTAAAGTAGGTGCATATCCAAAATTGCTTGTATCTGCAATCTCAATTTTAACATCAATTTCTCCTTTTGCACACCTTTTCGCAACCATCTGTGCCATTTCATAAATCGAACAATATGTTGACTCATTCGCCGCATTATATACTTGACCATTTTTTCCTTTTATCATAACAGTCAAAATTGCATTTACCGCATCCTGAGTATATAAATAATTACGTTTTGTTTCTCCATTTGTATGAAGAATAATATTTTTCTTTTCTATAACACATCTAGCAAACTCCGCAAATACTCTTCCATCATTGTAAGCAACACCTGGACCAAATGTTTGCGTCAATCGAATCACATTGACAGGAACTCCATATTCCTTCATATAAGATACGCATAAATTTTCACACATTCGCTTACTTTCCGGATAACTAGACCTTACCGACATCGTATCAATATTAGTTCCATGTGATTCATCAATTTTCTCATCTGTATACGGTGTCCCATACACTTCCATTGTAGAAAGATAGACAAATTTCTTAATTTCTTTTTTTCTGGCTAATTCCAACATATTTAATGTTCCATTTATCGCCGTGCTAATTGTAGCTAATGGCTGTTCAACGAATCCTTTACTCGATGTCTGGCTAGCCGTATGTACAATATAATCTATTTCACCTGGTATAAAAATTGGATCAATAATGTTTCCTGTAATACATCTGATATTTCCATAATCATCTCCGAATACTTTTTGTGCTTTATCAGGATTTCTTACTAATGCAATTATATGAATTGGCTCTGAAAGCAACTCATTTTCTCTCATCAGTGTTTTAATCAAATTTACTCCAATCAATCCTGTTGCACCTGTAACTAATACCTTTTTTCCAATCAATTGCCGAAAATCAAACCAATCATTTAATTCACTATTGCACATTTTTATTTTACTCCAATCCATATATTTGGGCATCTTCCTTAGCCTGCAGAATTGCTCTTAATGTATAAAAGTCATCCGGTGTTGTAATTTTAATATTTTCATAAGGACCATCAGTCATATGTAAGTCAAATCCATAGTGGTTCATCATAGTGCATGAATCGATAAAATCTGTTCTATTTTCAGCCAATGCCCTTTTATGTGCCTCTAATATATCACTCAACCAAAAACATTGAGGTGCTTTTGCAACTCTAGAATGAGCTCTATCTGGAACCATTTCTATTTTTCCATCATCTTTAATTTCAACAATGGTCTCTTTTACAATTCCACTTGTTATTGAACTTCCATATTTTTTAACTGCCTCAATATTATTTGTCAGCAATTCTGATGAAATAAGTGGTCTAACACCATCATGAATTAAGACTATTGCAGGCTTATTAGCCGCAATCTCTTTTGCTGCACATAATCCATTATAAATAGAAAGTTGCCCACTAATCCCTCCAGGAACTACCTTCTTTACTTTATTTAATCTATACTTATAAACCAAATTATTAAAGTGCTCTATCCATTTTTCTACGCATACAACTACAATAGCTTCAATCTGTTCATTTTTTTCAAAATGCTCTATTGTATGAACTATAATGGGTTTGTTATAAATTTCAAGGAACTGCTTTGGTATATCCTTGCTATGCATCCTTGACCCAACGCCACCTGCAAATATTACTCCAATATTCATTTTCTCACCTTCCTATGACTAATCCATATATACTTCTATATCATGTGGTGCAATGCGTTCTCTCTCTGGAGGTAGTTCCATATAATTACCATACATTTGTTTCAAATACTTATCATATCCTATTGGACATTTATACATCTTTCCTTCAAACGGAAGTTCAACAGTTTGTGCAAAAGCTTCATATTCAATAATTTCATTTTCATTTCTAAGTCCATATGTACTCACAATATATCCTGTGTTTCCAAATTTCTCAGCATACAGCCTTTTTTCCACTCTATTAAGACTTTTTTCCCGATTAAGCATTTTTAATAACCAATACCAAAGATAGTGTTCAATCTTTCTGAAATATGAAATCCCAATTGGAAATGATACTGAACCAGCAATCCTACTTCCCCATTTATTAACATACCGTAACTCCCTTAGTGCTTTATTATGATTCTTTGAAATTGTATCCAATGGAAAAATATCAAGAAAAATTCCCATGTCATCTATTCTGTCTTCCCGTGCTAATTCAATCAATTTCGTTTTTGTATCAACGACTTTGATAAACGGATAATAATAATCGTTTTCATTAGTTACTCTTAATAATCGATACCTTTCATCTGGCTTTTTTTCTACAATGCTAATCAGTTTATTGTAATCCGGCCGCGGCATTGAAATATCTATATCATTATCCCATGGAATAAATCCTTGATGCCTTATTGCACCAAGCAATGTTCCTCCAGCAAGAAAATATCTCAATTCATTTTCTTCGCATATATTTGCAACATAATCTAATATACCTTGTTCCATTCTTTGAATATCTTGTATTGTTTTTATTTTTTCCATTCATTAACCTCCAGTACATTATCTCAATTTTATCTCTAAATAATTTTCTATCAGTTTACTATCAGAAATGTTTTTAATAAAGATAAAACATCTAACAGCAGTAATACTCCCTTTTTATTATTAATCTCCCTTTTATTTTCTTTTTATCTTTCATCTGACTCTCTCCTATCAAAAGTCTTAGTTTCAGACATTTGCTAAACTACACTTGATTTGTGATCTTAATCTTTAAAACCACTTTTTCTCAACAACCAAAAAAATCCCGTGCTTCGCCATCCACGCCCTGCCATCTTTCCGGCAGTCCGCAGTTTTTTGCTTC
>NZ_JAHLQE010000123.1 GCF_018918235.1 Eubacterium sp. MSJ-13 | reverse complement strand
GCAGCTAATAGTGTTATGAGCAAGTAGCAAAGCGGATTGCGAATATCCGCTTGACTTCATCCTGTATTAATAAAACTGTTTACCAATATAGCTCCATAAGACAAAATATTCAACATTTTATTTCCATCCTAAAATGTTGAAAAATTTGCCATATAAGAAATATTATCTTTTATATTGTTATTCATTACTAAAACTCAATTCTTTTAATTTTATATCTACCAACAGCCCCGATAACACATAAATATATAACACAAATTAACAAAATAAATACTATAGCCTTACTAAACCCTATTGATTTATATTTATACAAAAAACCTGTTGGAAATAAAACATTTATTTTTTCAAGGTTTGGCGCTATAGAACAAAACAGACTAAATAAAATTCCAATAATTAAAGACACACCATTATTTAAAAAAGTTGAAAGAACTATCACCAACAAAAGACTAATAACAATTGCTAATATTGTACCAATCATACTTATAATAACATATTGTACATCCCCCCATTTAGTTGGTAAAAACTTACCAGACGCATATGGCTGTTTTATAATATATACATAGTAAGTAAACACGCTTGTTAAAAAAGTGCTCACAAAATATATCGCATACCAAACTAATAATGAAAAAGATTTACATAAAAATACCTTTATTCTGGGAATATCTTTGTATAGATACAAGCTTCCTTTCTTAATTTCATCATGTATACATGTTATCGCTAAATACATAAATGCTATGGACGGTAATGTCAATTGGAACTGTACATATATCACAGCCTCAAAGAACTCCATACAACTCATGGCACCTACATCACCACTTAGCTGCATAAAATTAGTAGGTAAAAGACTAGTTATGATTAAAAGCAATGGTAATACACAAAACGACAAGCATATTTTTGCTTCTTTCTTTTTATATATAGTTCTAAACACTGGAAAAAACATTGTCTTCATTTCTTCTCTTTCCTTTCTGTAAAATATTGTCCTAAGTTTTGTTCGTCTTCAACTTGAATATTCTTCATCTTGCCATGTTCAAGCATTACAAAACGATTGCATATACTTTCTAGTTCACTCAATTGATGACTAGAAATAATCATTGATATATTTCTTTCCTTAACCCAGCCTTGAAGAATTTCCAAAAGTTCCTGAACACCATACGGATCCAAACCTACAAATGGTTCATCCAATATTAAAAAATCAGGTTCATCCACTAATACAATAGCAAGAGAAAGTCGTTGTTTCATTCCAAAAGAAAAATTCTCCGGTTTATTATTTTTCTTTTTAACCAAATCCACCAATTCTAATATATTATCAATATTTTTCTTAAATCCTTTCTTACCATGCACATCCAAGTAAAATTCTAAATTTTCTTTTACTGTCATGTATGGATAAAAAACAGGCTCAATCATGATACCCACATTTTTTAAAATATAGTCATTATTAAAAATATTCTTTCCATTATATTCAACCGTTCCACTTGTAGGAATATAAGATTTTGCAATTAATTTCAATAATGTACTTTTTCCAGCTCCATTTCTTCCTACAAGCCCAACAATATCACCAGCATTGATTTCTAAATTTACATCTTCTAAAGAATAAAAATCATTAGCTCGAAACTTCTTAGATAAATTATTTATTTTTAATGTACTCATTTTCTACTCCTTTTTTCTTTCATTCCATTTACCTTACCTCATTTTTAATCTCCATGCCATATTTTGTCAAAATCCATATAAACTTTTGTCAAAATTTAAAGTTTTTACAAAAAAAGATGCCAAAAATAATATTTTTAGCATCTTTTTAATATATCTGTGACATTTTGTTTTTAAATAATTTATATATACAATATTATATTCACAACAAAGTTATTTTCCTCCACTGAAACATCCATTTGTCCATTATATTTTCCGACTGTTGTTCTTACACTTTGTAAACCAATTCCATGTATACTTTTATCTTGTTTATCTGTAACAAATTTATCACCCCGCATTTTAATTTCGTTTTCAAAACTATTTTTAACACACAGCCATATACTCCCCATATCATACTCCAAACTTATGTATATATATTTTTTACTGCCATTCTTAATTTTTTCTGCTGCCTCCGCTGCATTGTCCAAAATATTTCCGATAATTATTATAAAATCATCCTCATCTATTTTAAGATTTTTAGGCAGGGCAATATTTGTTTCAACTTTTATTCCACTTTCTATCATCTTAGATACTTTATAATTTATTACACTATCCAATGCTATATTTCCGGTATTACTGTATATAAATGTTCTTTCAAGTTTTTGTGCTGCCTTTTCCATATACTCAGACAATGCATCATACTGCCTTTTTTGTAACATCTGCTGCATTGAGATCATACGGTTTTTCATATCGTGCCGATACTGACGCAGTTCCTCATATTTTTCCGTCATTAAAACTGCCTGTTTACTATAATATTCTTTTTCTCTCAATACAATAGCCGCTTTTGTCCTCTCGCTAAATAATTCTGACAAAGCATCATACAAATAAAGTAATACAACAACAGATGCTATCAGGCATATCAGTGAAATATCTGCCATAATTTTGTTTAATGTATCTTGTGAAAAAATAACAATCACTAAACACGCTATCGAAAACGGTATGACCAACACTGCTATAATAAACCTTACAGGCACATCCAAATTGTGCTTTATATTCTTAAATTTTTCTATCATAAGCAATATGATAAAAAAAATAAGCTCTATTAAAAAATTTATAAATGACGATACATGAGCAACATTCCCAAATATATTAAATCCATTTAAATTTACGAGCAATGCCGCTATTGTTTCTGCAATAAATGAACACATATATATAAGAATACTGCTTATGAGATGCTTGGAAAATTTTGCTCTATAACAAAGTGATATCACAAAAATACTTAAAAACGATATTCCGGCTCCCAATAATGCAGGCATACTAATATCATTTACAAAAACAGAATAGAAAAAATACACTACATATGCAACGGATAACAGTTTCCTATCGTAATAAATATCACCCAAAAAAACATTCATATATCTATACATGATATACACTTCAAATAATGATAAAAATATTGTTATAATGTGTTCGAGAACATATTGCATTATCTCTCCCCTTTTCGTATTTTAAGGCACATCTGCCTTATTGCCGGTCTCCTCGACTGACTTATTGAAAATACAGCATCATCAATCATAATAACTTTTTCATAAGAAAGCTGTTTTATTTTTCTGTAATTAACGATAACAGATTTATGTATATACAAAAACTGATTGCTTTTTACCCTTGAATAAATATCATCCATAGAGCCATAAAATTCATCTTGTCCATTCATCATTTTAACGGATATTTTTCTGCCCCTGCTTTCAAAATATATAATTTCGGACATCTGTATCTTAAAAAATTCCGTTTTCTTTTTATATTCAAAAAATTCATTTTTTTGTCCTGTTATAGCTAGATATTTATCTATAACTTTTTCAACTTTTGATTGTTCCAACGGTTTTGTCAGAAAATTTATCGGATGAAACTCGAACAGCTCCATTGCATAAGCTGTTTTTGATGAAATATATGCTATCTGCACACTTTCATCCCCTAATTCTTCACGAATGAAATTTCCGGTTTCAATCCCATCTTTTTCCTTCATCTCAATATCAAGAAAAATCAGATCATATCTCTGCACTTTTAATTCATTGCACAATGTCTTTCCAGAATAAAATGGCTCTATTTCGTAATTTATCCCTTTTGCTTCCAAAATTTTTATCAATAACTCTTCCAACACAGCACAAATTTCATGCTCATCATCACATATTGCTATTCTCACAGACATACAATTTCTCCTTCTACAGATTTAGTAATAAATTCCTATTTAAACCACTTATCCCATATTCTAAAGACCATAGGTTTTATGGCTAAAATATTATAAAAACATCATTTTTTACACTCTAAACATAACCTTATCGTAACACATCATTGTATATTTTGCAAAAACACACAATCCATTCTTTATTGTAAAACTCAGTATATAAAAAGAAAAAAACTGCCATACGAAAATGCACTGTATGGCAGTTTGTAATGGCAAGCTGTAAGCTTGCCTATTTATTCTGTTATCTTAATCTCTTCAATCGTCACATTCTTTTCTTCATCTATGATGAATGCCTTGAGAACTGGATTTTCTCTGTCCATCAAAGATAAGATGAGATAATTGACTTTTGAATCGTATGCGAGTCTTTTGTCTTCTTCAGATGGTCTTGAAGGAGATTCCGGATGTGAGTGGAAGTTTCCAAGTAATTCAAGCCCATTCTGACGCATATCTTTTACAGCCTGAAGCTGCTCTTTCGGATCCATCGAAAAATGCTCATTGCTGTGGTCGATATTTGTAAGAAGATAAACTTTCTTGATATATTTGTCATTGCCTTCCTTTGTTCCTCCGATAAGTCCACAAGCCTCATCAGGAAGTCCTGCTTCGCAATGTTTTAAAATCTTATCATAATCATTTTTTGTTAAAAAAAGCATATTCTCCTGCCTTTCTATTTGCCATCACACTCTGCCTGCTCATAGTCAATAAGCTCTGTTATTGTAGGATGGTCACCGCATACAGCACATTTTCCGTCAGCTTTTGGAAGCTTAACTGTTCTAAACTGCATTGTGAGTGCATCATATGTGAGAAGTTTTCCTACAAGAAGGTCACCTACACCGATGATGTATTTGATTGCCTCCATTGCCTGAAGACTTCCAATAACACCACCCATTGCACCGATAACACCAGCCTGCTTACAAGTAGGAACTGCATCCTTTGGAGGTGGATTTTTGAATACACAACGGTAGCATGGTCCTTCTCCCGGGACATAGGTCATGAGCTGACCTTTAAATCTAATGATTCCTGCATGAGAAAATGGTTTCTTTGCCATTACGCAGGCATCATTGATAAGGAATTTTGCTGGGAAATTGTCTGTTCCGTCAATAATAAAGTCATAATCTTTTATAAGATCCATGATGTTTTCCGATGTGACAAATGTACGGTATGTATTTACTGTTACATCAGGATTCATTGCATTCATTGTCTCTTTTGCAGACTTAACTTTTGCCTTGCCTACATCAGCAGTTCCATGAATGATCTGACGCTGGAGATTTGAAAGATCAACCTCATCAGCATCCGCAATACCGATAGTACCAACACCTGCTGCTGCAAGATACATTGCAGCAGGAGCACCAAGTCCGCCGGCACCGATAATGAGCACCTTGCTGTTCAACAGCTTTTTCTGTCCTTTAACGCCTACTTCCTGCAAGATGATATGTCTTGAGTAGCGTTCCATCTGTTCATTAGTGAATGCCATTAGAAACTTCCTCCTCCCATGAAATAAAGAAATTCGATAGAATCTCCTTCTTTAACTGTTGTTGTATCAAATGTATCTTTATCAACAAAATCATCATTTAATGAAACTGTTACATAAAGTGGGTTCTCTACCTTTTCAGCTTCAATAATCTGTGCAATAGTTGTTCCCTCTGCGTATTCTTTCTTTTCGCCTGCTATTGTAATAGTCATCTCTTAATCCTCCTATTTATATTTATAATTTCTATCTTATATATCTAACGGACAGACCTCGTTTTAAAGTTCTCCCCGATTGTTTTCATATTTTTAATGAAGTGGATATTCGCAATCCGTTCTGCTACTTGATAGCGTTAAAGTAACACACCAAGTTTTTCTTCTATCTCGGCTTTTTTTACAAGACCTCTTGTTCTGTCTTTCTCTTCCCCGTCTTTAAAAAAGACAAGAGTTGGCGAAGCCATGACTTCATATTTCTCCATAAGCTCTTCATCAAAATTGATGTTTACTTTTACAACTTTTGCTTTATCCTCATAATCATCTTCTATGTCACCGAGGATAGGTGAAAGCTGTTTACATGGAATACATGAATCTGAGTAAAAATCTACAATTACCGGAAGTTCTGACTGTAATACTTCCTTTTCAAAATCATCTTTAGAAACTCTCTTTGCCATTCTTCGCCCTCCTGTTTTAAGTGATATGCCGATTTTAAGTGACATATCACATTTTATTTTTATATTTAATAAAGTTACCTGTTTAAAAACAGCTTTATTTTAAAGAACTTTGCTTTTTATTTATAAACTCCCCATTTGTCTAAGACTAATGGATTTCATCAGATTTATTCTTCAACCTTTTTAACGATAAGGTCATATGTTCCATTTTCATTGTCAATAAGTTTAAGTATCTGCTGTCCTTCTTCCTTAAAACTTCTTGGAACATTCTGAACCGGCTCCCCCTCGTTCATTGTAACGGCGAGCACCTGTCCTACTTCTATCTCCTCCATTGCCACCTTTGCCTTAACAAATGTCATAGGGCAGACTACATCAGTAATATCTACTCTCTCATCAATCTCAAAATCAGCCATTATATGCCTCCTTTATAACCTTTTCAAATTTGTCAAGTCCTACTCTGTCCAAAGTAAATTTAAATCTCTCACTTGGTTTCGCATTATCATCAAAGAACTGGATAGCTGCATCAGTAATTCTGAAAAGCTGTTCTTCTGACTCAACAACAGGAAGTAACTCCTTACCTTTAACAATCTGGTTTCCAAATAATCCACCAAATGATACAAGGTATCCTGTCTTGACATCCCATGCATCAGTAGGACAGGCTTTAGCACAACGTCCGCAGTAGTTACACTTAGATTCGTCAACCTTAACAACACCATCTGTTATAGTGATAGCACCTTCCCTGCAGGCCTTCTCACATACTCCACAATTTATGCAGGCATCCTGTTTCCATGAAACAATAGCTGCTCCCTTGATTCCAACATCATTCTCCTCTGCCTTAAGACAGTTGTTCTGACATCCTGTTACACCAAATTTAAATTTGTGAGGGAGTTCTCTTGCATAATATCTGCTGTCAAGTTTCTTCGCAATATCATACGAATCAATATTTCCACCCGGACAGATCTGATTTCCCTGACAGGCTGTGATAGTACGAACTCTAGGTCCACACACACCAGGCTTGCATCCGCCCTTTGCAAGTTCTTCCTTAACCTCATCAACATTTTCAAGTTTGATAAAAGGAATCTCCACGCTCTGTCTTGATGTGAGATGCACATGACCGTCTCCGTATTTTTCAGCTACTTCGGCAATCTTTACAAGATTTTCCGCTGTAAGATTTCCACCTACGACCTGTAGTCTGAGTGAAAAATTATTCTTCTGTTTCTGACGCATAAATCCGCCTTTTTTTAATGCTGCATAATCTACTGCCATATTTTCCTCTCTATTCTTTTTAGTGCATGTTCAACAAAATCCTTGATTTTACTGGCTTTATT
>NZ_JAHLQE010000154.1 GCF_018918235.1 Eubacterium sp. MSJ-13 | reverse complement strand
TTTTTTTTTATCTTCTATAAGAGCATCTATTAACTTTGAGTATTTTGAAATCAAAAGTTTATTATCAAGATACTGCTGTAAAAAATTGTTACTATCAGTTGTAAATGTGATTTTGTTTCTTTTTAATAATAACTGTATAGCACATTCGGCAATAATATACATTATGTTTTCAGTATTCAGAATAACTTTTTCTGAGTCTATTATATGGAGTAAATTCTGACATACAGACAAATTGGAGCTATCGCCTGAGACATAAGATTTATATAAAAAATTTCCACTTATAAACTTTTTATTCCGCCTGCTTTTTAAGTATGATTTTTTCCCTGAAAATATGTCCTTTTTTAGCGTATCAACATAAGATTTGGTAAAAAAAGGAGTATTGTTTTCAAAATATTGGGCCTGTATTTTGTTTAGTTTTAACCAGTTCCTTCCTGTTGCCAAAGAAATTGTAAGTTCATTACATAATTCTTTTAAAGTTATATAATCTGTATTTTCAGGAGCCTCTGATACCCGTTTGTCAGACGGCTTTTTAGCATTTGCAGGAATCATCCAAACTCCGTTTACCATATGGCTTCCTACAATTCGTTCTGTTTCACAGAGCTTTTGTACGCGTCTTTCTGATAAATTGAATTTTGAAGATGCTTCTTTTACTGATATAAAATCCATGAAATTCTCCGTTTCTAAGTAAAATATTTATGAACTGTGAATAGATATTACAGTTTATTAAATGTGTACAATATTTAGTATATATATTTTAACGAATAAAATCAATATTAATGATAAAATAAAATCATATGGAAATCACAAAACACTTGCAACTTTCCTTATTTTCCCTCATAATAGAAACCATCATTTGTCACACGAATGTAAAGTGTATGCACATTTTAAAGAGGGAACAACAAATGTTCCTGACTAAAAATAACTGGAGGATAAAAATGTCAGAAACAAATATCAAAATTGGAAATTACACAATAACAGATGTCGATATAGACACATTCATTTCAGGGATGCCACAGGAACAGCAGATGTACAGAGCAATGCCTGAATTCCGTAAACAGTGCGAAGAAAGATTGGAGGAAATCTGCCTTTTTGCAATGTATGGTGAGGAAGAAAAGAAAGATGAGACAGAAATGTTCAAGACATCAATGGTAATGGCAAAGAGAGATATCTTAAGCCAGATAGCCATGGCAGAACTTTTGAAAGACATCTCAGTATCAGACGAAGAAGCAAAAGAATATTTTGGCGGACACTCAAAAGAATTTGCATCACAGGCATCAGCAACAGCAAAGCATGTACTTGTAGATGATGAGGGCAAGGCAAACGAGATTAAAGAAGAAATCGAATCAGGAGCAAAAAGCTTCGAGGATGCAGCAAAAGAGTATTCAACATGCCCATCCGCACAGAAAGGTGGAAGTCTTGGAACATTCGGCAGAGGCCAGATGGTCAAAGAATTTGAAAACGCCGTATTTGACGGAGAATTAAACAAAGTAATCGGACCTGTAAAAACACAGTTCGGATATCATCTTATCTGGGTAGATGACAAAAACGAAGGCGAAGTACCTGAATATGACAAAATAGCAGAGCAGGTAAAAAGCTACCTTGTAAACAAAAAACAGCAGGAAACATACCAGAACAAACTCAAGGAACTCAGAGAAAAGTACTGCAAATAGAAAGTAAAATAAATTTACTATAAAAATTGCTGCTATGCAGCAAAAAAATAAACTTTACAACACACAATAAAAATGCAAATTTCATGCGGCTTCACAGAAATAAAATTTTCAGTAAAGCATGCAAAAATGAAATTTGCATTTTTTATTATTATCTGCATCAAAATTTATATCAGCATCGTTATAAATATTAGACAGGACACAAATATAATGTATGTATAAAATAGTAAAATTAAATAGCAGTCAAGCGGATATTCGCAATCCACTCTGCTAATTGCTTGATGGTGTTAAATCAAAATTAAACTAAACATTGTTTGCAAACAAAAATTACAGACCAACAAAACACAGATTGTGCCGGAATGATAAATAATGTAAGCCGGCATTTATCATCGCCATCAGTACTAAAGGTTGGTATTTTCAACCTTTAGTACTGCTATGAGCGATGAATAGCGGAAGCGTGCCGGCGTTATTATTTATCATTCCGGTACAATCGTCCGTCAATCACCACACCCATCAACCCAAAGGAGGTGAACCGCATGTCACATGTCACCAAAGCAAAAAAGTGGGAACAAGAGCAGCGGCAAAAGCTCGAAAAAGTATATAAATTATACGGCAGCAGAATGTTTTACAGAGCAATGCAGATATTAAACCAGCGTGAGGATGCAGAGGACGCTGTCCAGAACTGTATCATAGCGATATCAAGGCACACAGACTGCATAGACCTTGATAATGAAGCAAAAACGCTATCTTTTGTATATACGGTCATAAGCCACTGTGCCATTGACATATACAGAAAGAACAAAAGAAACAGACAATCAAATGTAAATATTGATGACATAACAGAGCAGGCAGGAAATGTTGACATTGAAAATGAGGTGTTTGTTTCAATGGAGTTAAAAAGAGTGGTAGAAGAAATTAAAAAACTTGATTTTACTTATCGTGAAGTTTTGTCACTGTTTTATCTGAATGAGATGAATCCGAGAGAAATTTCAGATTTGCTTGGGCTTCCATATAATACGGTCAGGTCAAAAATCAACCGAGGAAGAAAGAAACTGTTAAAAAGTCTTGATGGAAAGGAGTGAGCTGTATGAGCAGGAATAACATGAGAAACGGTTTTGAAAAAAAGAGATTTAAGGGTAGTGATGAGATGATAAGAAAAGCCTTTAAGATTTATAGTGAGAAGGATTTGGAGAATTCTATGGGAGATTTTGATTTTGAATATAATGATGACAAGATTTTTGAAGATAAGATATATTCTGTTATTAGCAGGCTGCCGATAAAAAATCCACGCTCAAAAGCACATATCATATGTATTGCAGTCGTGTGTTTTGTATTGCTGGCAGGGCTTGCAATAGGTTATATATACATGGGAAGCAGAAAGCAGGCGGGAGAAACAAATGTATTGGAAAGTGTATGTAAAGAAGCAAGGGAGCGTTATGAACTGGGTCAGAATTTAGGTAATTTAAGTATGGTAATGGGTGATGACGATGCAGATTTTGGTATTAATACAAAAGAAGACCGGCAGTGGTATTATTATAACAATCAGAATACGGCGGTTTATGTAGATACAAAGAGTTATTCAGAAAGCGGTTATCTTTACAGTCTTTATCAGATAAATGAAGACGAAGAAAAACAGATTACACAAAAGGGAATTGCACTTAAAAAAGCGGATAAGACTAAGAAGCTGACACCGTTTTTGGGAAATGCTCCAAAGGGCAGTAAGTATTCTATTGGAAATATATATTTTATAGGTGGGCGTGAAAGTAGAAAGTTTATTATATATAAAGACAGGTCAGATGCTATGTACATTGGAAAATGTGTTGGAATTGAAAGTCTGAGCGAACATAATATAACAGATAGTAAAAAATCGGACAAAAAAGGTTCGATTTCTCTGAATAAGTATTTTAAGGATATTATGGATATAAAAGACGGAAATGGAATACGTGAGACAATGCTTGAAAGATTTAAGGCAAAATCTAAAGATAATCCAGATAAAAGACTTGCCGTTTGGAATGGGGAAAAATCAGGTGATGAGTTTTATAAACTTATTACAAAAGGAAATTCTTTTGAAATCCGAGATATGTATAAGCAGAAGTTTGTAATGACTGCAAAAGAAAATCCTGATAAGTGCTATTATCTGGCAGTTGAAAATGATGCGGGTGAGCTTAGTATATTTGGAATAATACTTGACGGAAAGGATGTTGATGTTTATATTGAACCTGTGCATAAAGCTGGAGTATATCTGAAACTTTCAGATGAAAATGCGGCGGCACTTAAAAAGCTGATAAAAGAAAATGACAAATAGGTTTTGAAAAAATATACTAGGAGATTATGTAAATATGAATAGCGAATACACACATATAAAACATGAATTTGAAGCGGTTTTTGATAAAAATTCAGAGGTTCTGATTCTCGGTACGCTTCCGTCTGTGAAGTCAAGGGAGAACAATTTTTATTATGGGCATCCGCAGAACAGGTTCTGGAAGCTTATCGCGGCTTTGTGTCAGGAAAAAAATGTCCCACAGACTATAGAAAGCAAGAAGGAAATGCTACTTAGAAATCATATAGCGGTGTGGGATGTTATCTCGGAGTGCGATATTATAGGTTCAAGTGACAGTTCAATAAAAAATGTTGTTCCCACTGACCTGTCGGTTATCTTAGACAATGCTGATATTGACAGGATATACGCAAACGGCGGCAAGGCATATGAACTCTATATGAAATATCAGTATGACAAAAATGGCAGGAGGATAATAAAACTTCCATCGACAAGTCCTGCAAATGCGGCTTACAGCTTAGAAAGGCTCAAAGAGCGCTGGGAAGGTATAGTTTGAGATTTCTGTGAAAAATTAGCAAAATATACTATTGTAAATAGCTATTGATTATAATATAATTATATAATGGCTGTATTTATATGTATATATGATATTGGGAGGTCATATATATAATGTTTTAAGCTGTAGTAGTTCTTTGTATTGTATAAAAACAAAGAATATTGTGCTTTTGCAGTCATGTAGCATTTTTGATTTTATTATACAAAAGGAAAAGGAGACTTTTTATGAGCAAACAAAAAAATGACTTTAAGCCGTTTATCCCAGCGGATAAAGTCATGCCTGAATTTACCCCGACAGCCGTTGTTCTCGGTATCATTCTCGCAATAGTTTTTGGAGCTGCAAATGCTTATCTTGGGCTTAGGGTAGGTATGACGGTATCGGCATCTATACCGGCAGCAGTTATTTCAATGGGTGTCATTCGCTTTATTTTAAAGAAAGATTCGATTCTTGAAAATAACATGGTTCAGACTATCGGTTCAGCAGGTGAATCATTAGCCGCAGGTGCCATTTTCACACTTCCTGCACTTTATATGTGGGCAAGAGAGGATTCATCAATACAGATGCCTTCATTCTTCACGATTGCGGCTCTTGCCGTTGCAGGTGGTGTTATAGGTGTTTTATTTATGATTCCACTTCGTACAGCACTTATCGTTGAGGAGCATGGAAATCTTCCATTCCCTGAGGGAACAGCCTGTGCAGAGGTTCTTCTTGCAGGTGAGGAAGGCGGAAGCAAATCAAAACTTGTATTCTCAGGTCTTGGTATCTCAGCATTGTACAAGTTTGTAACAGACGGACTTATCTTATTCCCATCAGAGATAAGCTGGGATATCTCAGTTTATAAGGGATCAGCCTTCGGACTTGATGTACTTCCTGCCCTTATCGGTGTAGGTTACATCTGTGGTTCAAGAGTTGCTTCATATATGTTTGGCGGAGCTATCGTAGGATGGTTTGTTATCATGCCTCTTATGCACACTATCGGTGCATTGGGCGGGGACAGTGCAATCTTATTCCCTGCTACAAAAGCTATAGCAGATATGGCACCGGCAGAGCTTTGGAGCAATTATGTA
>NZ_JAHLQE010000006.1 GCF_018918235.1 Eubacterium sp. MSJ-13 | reverse complement strand
CTTTCCGTTTCCGAAAAGGTTCAACCACCAGACTATCCCTATCACATTCTAACCTGATGAATTGATTATATCATATCCTGTCGATAAATGGAAGATTGGCACAAAATAATGCTACATAAATTTATCTTCAGATTTTATGATGCAGACTCCACCTAAGACATTAAACATTAAGTATATAATATCTTAATTTCTAATTCTTTGAACATTTTATACACCTTAAATAAATCTTAATCATATGTTCCATCATTCTCCTTTTTATAATTTTATTCTCGCACAAAAAAGAGAAGAATATTTCCACATTCTTCTCATATTTGCACCATACAATAGCTTTATTTTATTGTTTTTTATCATTTACGCCGCTGATTTTTATTTACGCCATTTTTACGCCAACTATCCATTGAAATATATATAATTTCATAGGATTTTATAATTTTTAGCATTTTGATAAAAACCTTATTTCTCGCTATTTTCTCAGTTTCTAATCCCACGAATACGGCGTATTCTGATAAACATAATAAGAAATCCATTCGTAAAATTTCAATATGCCACAAAGCCTTATTTTAAAGCATTCTTACAACTTTTGTCTCCAACATATACGATTATACCACCATTGTGTCTCCACGAATTGGTACTATATTACTATGCTGTTTGCTCTCAAATTGTTTTTGTGCAAGTTCATCTCCCATTTCAGATATCTTGTCAAACACACTTTCAACTTTTTGCATCTCTGATGCCATATGTTTAGGCATAACAGATGTATATAATCTGAAGTGTTGCATGTCCAAGGTATGCCTGTACTGTTTTAGGTTGAATGCCTGCTTCAAAACATCTTGTCGCAAAGGTATGACGAAAACAATGTGCTGAAAATTTTTCTATCTCATCAAGTGTATCTCTCATGTAATTTATTTCTGTCACAATTCTTCCTATCGCATCAGATATTATCTGTGAATTGATAGGCGTATTGTATCTTGTTGTAAACAATAAGTCAGCAAACTGTTCATCTACTGTCTTTGTTATAGGGGCTTTTCCACTGACAATTGATTTCTGCATATACTGTCTTTTCAATGCCACCTCACATTGTTTGTTTATAGGGATATCACGAACACTTGTATCTGTCTTTGGATCACCTAAATGAAATTCTTTCTTTGTGTCACCATCAAACTTCTGATACACAAGGGTTCTTGTAACATGAATTACTTTCTTATCCCAATCTATATCCTTCCATCGTAAAGCAGCAATCTCACCAATTCGCATCCCAGTTGTCAAAGCAGTTACAAAAAAGTTATCGTAAAAAGTTCCTTTACTATAGTCAAAAAAGATTACCTGTTCTTCTTCACTTAGCACTCGTCTCTCAACCTCTTCATTTCTTTTTACGACAATTCCTTTAGCTGGATTTTTACGGACATACTCATTTATCAATGCTTTATTAAATATATCCACAAGAAGTATTTTTACTTTATTTCTTGTCTCATATCCTAAACCGTTTTTATCCATACTCTTTAGCAATTTTTTAATCTGCAATTGTGTTATTTTAGACAGCTGAAAGTTTCCCAAAACAGGTGAAATATGTTTCGTATATACCTGATTATAATATCGTTTGGTATTTTCACGGATTGTATCATATTTATAAACACTCATCCATTCATTATACCATTTATCAAGCTTTATATTGTCTTTGATATTTATTTGCTTTTTATCATCATATATTGCTTCATTATAATATTTTTTGAGTTCTTTTAAATCACTACTCGAAAGTGATACCCTCTTTCCAAATCTGTTCGTGAATCTTGCTTCATATCTTCCATTTTTTCTCTGTACTATTCCTTTTCCTAGTTCCTTATCTTTTAAATCTTTACCCATATGTATATCCTCCTAAAATATAGGTAAAAGAATACATGTACATATATTATACCATACAAGCATTCTTTTTCAATTTCTATAAATAATGTTTATCTGCTAAATATTTTTCAAATTCATTTCTTTTTATTAACTGTTTATTTCCTATTTTTAATAAAAACGGACACGCTCTCTCCTTTAAAAGCCCTCTTATTGTTGTTTCACCAATATTAGAATACTGAGCTGCCTCCTGAATCGTCATATTCAACTTCAACCAAAAAGGTATCTGCAACGCTCTATCATCTGTCATGTATCTATAACACCTCCAAAACTTTCTAACAAAATAATAACTCCCACAAACATATAAGGCTTTATATATCTATTATCACTTTTATAGTGGCAGCAACGTTTCAATCTTCACCCATTAAATTTTTTTATTTATCTCCTAAACTTTAATCTTCTCCCAGACCTATTCATCCTAACTTCCCTCATAAACCTCTCCATTTCTTTTTAATAACCTTCCCTGACATCTTCAAGCTCATCAATCAACTTATGATATTTTTCCTTCAACTCTATAATCTCATCCAAATTGTCCTTAGTCTCTTTTATATACTCATCTGAGATTTCCTGTGCTTTCTTAGCAATTTCTTTTGTATTACGTTCTTTAAGCATATTATTTTCTCTGCGTAAGCGTTCAACTTCGGCAGTTAAAATCTCTATTTTTCTATCTTTACTAAACATTGCTTTCTCCTTTTTTCTTAATTTTTTGTATAGAAAAACAGCCTAGCGATTATCTCACTAGACTGCTTTTGTGGGTAACATATAAAAAAAGAATGGCATAAATCACTCATAAAAATTCTTTTTTATATAATTCATTGATTTAATGCCAATAGGGTTTTAGGAAAATATAAACTCCAACAATATCTATTCACTGTCTTATCAATTGTTTGGCTACATTATATTTATTTTGTAAAATCAATTAAAGGCAAATGTAACGGCTTTATTCCCGCCTGCATAGTTAATGATGACACTATTGGTCTTAAATATGATAATAAAACTGCACCACCATTTATTTTCAACATATTTTCAACATTTTGTATTTCATTTTCCCATCCAAACTCTGAGACAATGCAACCATTAAAATATATTGAATTTTTTAATTCATGAGTATCATCTTCTAATTCTCCAACTATAAGAATTAATTTTACTAATGCTGCATTTTTTCATCTGCCATAATTGTCTGAACATTAATATTAATAGGTATATCATTTTCATCTAATATATCATTATTTATTTCAAAAGTTATTTTTTCAATATGTGGATTTTTAAATTAAAATTTACTTGCCGTCATATAATACTCCTTATTATGCTGCTTTATTGATTACACTATTATTTTCAACAACCGATATTAAATCATCATAATGTTTCTCTCTTATTATTGAACAGGTGCTATTTTCGTTATCATTGCAAAATTCTAAATCATTTTCTGCAATAAGTGTTGTATCTATAGATATAGAAGTTGAAAAAACACATTTTTCAACAATAGTATGAATATATGGCTCTTGCATAATATCCTTCATTGAAAAATCTATATTTTCATAATATTCTTCATTATTTCTGTCAATTACATCAATACCATATCTCTCACACAATTCTAACATTTCTTTCTCATTAAACAACATTTAATCACCTCCAATAATAGACAATATTCGTATAAGCTTAGAATCTCTTACACATATTTGTCTTCTCTTTATTGTACCAATTTTAAATCCAGCAATATTTATACTATCATGTTCAAACTCAAATGACAATATAGAATAATTATTCTTTTTACAATATAAATCACAAAAATATTTTTTTCTTTGATTATTATTCTCAAATTTGGGTCTTGGTAACTTATTTTTTTTATTTCATTCATATATTTTCTGCAAAATTTATCAAATTTATCCATTTCGCCACCCTTATTAAGATTAAGATATTGTTCCATTTTACATTTTAATTCACACTCTATAATGCAATCTTTTATGATAGCCCCCGTACCAGTACCAACCTTCCACCATTTTGCATTTTCTATATTATCCCAAAAATATACACCTAATCCAAGCTAATCATCATTTTCATTACTTGGTTTAAAACCATACTTTTTAATATTTGATACATGCATATGTAATGTTTTATGATAACCAATTTCTGTATATTCATTTTGAGGATTATATGAAAACAGAATCTTGCAATTTCTTTAAGAATATCTGTTAATGACTTAGTTGCTTCAGTATTATCCTTTGTATCAGGATTTGGAGCTGGTTTGTTATCATCAACATCAGAATTAGGAAGATTATATTCCTCATTCTTTTTATCCTCATCATAATGTTTATTCGCATTATCAACAGCGTTGCTATCTTTGTTATCAACAGAAGAGAAGTCACCTTTTTCCATATCGTTTTTAAGAATAGCACTAAGGTCAATATCCCATTTGTTTGCAAGTGATTCTAATACTTTAAGAACATCCTGTGTATTTCCTTTTGCACCATCAATAAGTTTTCTGATAATGTCGTCAACATCTTTAAGCTGTTCCTCAACAAATTTCTCATAATCATCTTGCATCTCATTAAGTATATCTTTCTGGTCATTGATATACTGTTCATACTGAGTTTCATCCAAATCCTCTTGAGCTTTCTTCAAGTCAATTTGAAGTTTCTGAAGCTTTTGCCTTGCTTCCTCAGTATCATTACCTTGGAGTGCAGCAATTCTTTTCTTTATACTATCAATATTCTCCGTCTTTTCCTTGATAGACTTCTCATAATCGTGAAGATTCTTTGCGGCGTCAAGTGCATCTGTATATTTTGATATTAAATCAGATAATGCATCTTTCTGAGCGTTATAACCTTCTTCAATAAGAGATTTGATAGCATCTACCTCAGAGTAATAATTCTTGATTGATTCTCTCTGCTGTAATATAAGTTCTTTACGCTTTGTATAATACTCATCATAACCGATTTCATGTTTAGCATATGAAGCATCAAGTTCAGCAATAGCTTCATTATATTTATTATTTAAAGCTATATCATTACTCATTTTGGTCATACTAAGTGCAAGCCTAGACTTAAAGGATAGACATGAACACAATACAGAGCAGACAGGCAACAATAACAAGAACAACTATGATAATATGAAATATGATTTTTCAGAGGATGAAAAGTTAAGGGAAGTTTTACAAGCAATCATTCATTTATCAGATATTACTATTGAGGTATGTGGTTCTTGGATATGGATTTCAGGCAATACATATCAGCATAAAACAGAATTAAAAGAACATAGTTTCAAGTTCGCATCTAAGAAAAAACAATGGTATTGGCATAGTGAAGCATTCAGAAAAAAGGGTAAGAAAACTTTATCTATGAGTGATATACGGAATTATTATGGAAGTACAGAAATACAGACGGAAGAAATCAAGAGGATAAAAGAAGCTTGAGAATATGAACCAAAGATAAAAGGTGTAAACAATCGAGTTACACCTTTATTTTTATCTAGTTTTATAATACATGTTGATATTCTTAATACCTACTAAGACAGTATAATATATAGGAAAATGCTATGCCACACTATACGGGGGTATTAAAAACTGAAAACTTAATTTATTTTTCTTTACCGCCCTGTAGTTGGTTCTTCTATACACTGAGCTAAAAAAATTATCTCTGTGTCAAATTCAATTCACTTTTCATTCAAACAAACCACCACAAAATTGTAGATGTCACACAGATAATATAATATGTACCCTGAACAGTCAAAATCAGTTTTTTAACCTTATAAGAGGTTTAGAGCATCACGAACTTACTATAACTACACCATATCTATAAGTACACTTTCTGATAATATGACTATATGTAAATACAAAAGGGATGCAACAAATGTTACATCCCCAACTTGACTTTTGACGGTCAAGGCTTTATAATCAAGTTAGAAGCAATCAAGGAT
>NZ_JAHLQE010000125.1 GCF_018918235.1 Eubacterium sp. MSJ-13 | reverse complement strand
TATTTTCTAGCCGGTGCTATATCCAGTTGTTCATTTTATGGCTGAACTGTTACAATTTCATTCCCGTCTAAATAAAAAAGACAAAGAAATCTCTTACCTCCGACTTCTTTGTCTTTTTATTATCTTTTCATTTTTGATTATATTATTTATTTGTATATCTTAGATGCGATATTCTTTATCTTTACTGCTCCAAACTCCCTGCTGTCCTTACTTTCTGCCCTATTGTCACCCATGACAAAATATTCATCATCTCCAAGCTTTACTGGATTTTCTGCTATACCGGAATATCCCATTTTATCTTTGCGATAATTTTCTTTAAGAATTTTTCCATCTATATAGATATCCTCGCCTTTAATCTGAATAGTCTCACCCGGCAGAGCTATTATTCTTTTTATATAATATTCATCCTTGGGACTTTGTGCAGTATCTATTTTTGTACCATCCTTGCTTTTTATCATAGCCGTCAACTGAGTTACAAGTCTCTGCGTATATTCAACTATATCTTCCTTATATTTATGACCATAAGGATATATTGTAACTACATCAAAACGCTCTGGTTTCTGAAAGTTGTATATCAGTTTGTTTGCAAGAACATTCTCCCCATCATAAAAATTATTGTCCATCGAATGACCGTCAACAACATTTCGCTGTGCCGCGTATGTGTTTACTACATATGAACCTGTGAGTGAAACTGCAACGAGCAGTACTAAAGAAATTGTTGTTTTTAATATGGCTTTGATAACCTTATTCATGATATCCCCCCACCTTTCAACTGTAAGTACCTGTTTACTTTTGAATGTAAATCCATAATGACAGATGTTTTATTTATGTCGACAAGCATATAATAACATTCATATAATTTAATGTAAAGCAATATTGCTGCCTCAACATTACAACCCTTTTAACAAAAATAAAAATGTCCGTCAACCTATAAGCACTCAACACTAGTTAATCATTTGCTATCATCTGATTTATAAGGTCATCAAAGATAATCTCTGTTTTTCCCAGCGAAAATAATTTTAACAACGCATCAAGCCAATAGAATTTATAACATTCTGTCGTATCGTCAAGCATATGTATGAAGCTGTGTATATTTAAGTCGTTTTTATATTTAAATGCTGTATATCCAAATTTCATCCCCTCAAATATTCACCTAGCATATGAGTCACTACTTCTTTTATTTCATCCGCAATCCCAATACATACATCACTATATTCAAAAGCTATTTTTCTGCCGACAGTTGCCGCCATTGTCCCGACAATCTTCCCATCATACAGAACATTTATTTTTTTGTTTCCCCTCATTTATAACCTCCTCAATGTTCCTGTACGGCACTTGCGTAAATGCATTTCTAAGTTCATCCGCAATCCCAAGTGCCATGGCTATCTTAGTTAGATTTATAAGTGAAATCTGCCCTTTTGTCTCAAACCTCTTTATCGAACCATAACTTACATTACTCATCCCAGCAAGTTTCTGTTGAGAAATCGACCTGCGTTTTCTTATATTTCTAACTCTTTCTGCCAATTTCATATCAAGTTCTTCTGCTGTCTCCCACACAAGAGCTTCCATCTGCACCACCTCCACGATAAATTACGAAATAAAATTTCTGCAAACATACATGTCAAGTAAGATTTTTAAATATTGATGCTATATATATAATTCTTTTATCATAAAGATACATATACTTTATTTATAAATAGATAAAATATTATCTATTTTAAGGATATTATGCCAATAATATATAATATTTTATCTATTATTTATTATAACATGATATTTTTATGATCACAATTTATACTTATTATTTGTTGTTTCTTTTTGTAACAGTTCAGCAAAAAAATATATATGGCAATAACCGCACTTGCCCATTGTATTGTTATATATATTTTTATGATAGAATAGCCTTTTCATCTCTCTTATTAACTTTTCGACCAAGAAGCACCCCCGCGGTCTTTTATCCTCTCCTCAACAACACATTCAGCCACTTTTCCTCTCCCCTGCCAGCTCTCACATCCGATGTTATCCACTGTTCTTCCAAAGTTATTCCATCAATTTTTTCGATAAATTCCCCAAATGCTTCTTCCGTCATATCCGTAAAATATCTCCCGTTACGCTCGCCCGAAAAATTTCCATACTTAAATGATGCATATATAATTCCGTTTGGTTTTAATGCCGTTGTCATTTTATCCATAACATTTTCAAGTTCATCCTTTGTCAGATGAAGTATCGATGAACAAGCCCATATACCATCATACTTCTCTTTTGCGTCAAGCTGCGTAAACATCATGTTTCTCACTGCTATGCCTGTATATTCACTAGCTCGCCTGCAAAGCTCCTTTGAACCATCTACGGCATCCACTTTGTAGCCATGCTCTATAAAATATTTTGTATCCCGTCCGGAACCACATCCAAAGTCCAGAATAAATGAATTTTCTGCCAGCTTATCAGTAAACTTTTTCTGTGTTTCCTCAAAGTCTACCTGCAATGTGCTTGCCACAAATTTATCTGCATTTATATTATAATAATCAAGCGTGTTCTGCACATTATTTTTTTCCTTTACACAATCAAAATGGAATCTTTCAAGAATTTCGTTTGAAGCCGTTCTGTCAATTATCTGCTTTACCAGAGTTTCAAGTTTAGAATTTTTTGTATAATCTGCCGGTACAAAATATTTTATCCTGTTTTCTTCAAGCATATTATAAACTTTTGTCTTATCTTTAGTCTCTGAATCATATACACCTATCGAATGTCCACCATTTATATTTACAAGCTTCATGCATGGAATATCAGTTTCACTGTCCCCTATGTAAACCATATTGCGAAATGGTACTCTGTATTCATTTGGCTTAAAATAGTCATTTACTCCTGGATCATTTACATCAAGTATACCCTTTTCTATTCTGAATAAAAACTGGGTTTTATTTGTATAATTTACAACCTGTGCCGGCCATACAGCCACACCGCTTTTGTCAAAATAAAACGAACTTGCATATATTTTTTTAAATTTATCAGCAACCTTTGTGCCCTCTATCATCTCTTTTAGCCCCGATGATATGATATAATGTTCAACTTTGACACCCTTTTTTTCACCATAATCATTTATCCTGTCAAACCATGTTGCTACTCCCGGAAACAATTTTACTTTCGCTCCATCATTATGCAGAGTTTCTTTTGTAAAAAGAACTTTTCCCCTTGATTTTTCTGCCATAAGGTACATATAAGCAAGATTTTTATCCATCTCATTTTCTTCTGAAAGTTCATTCGACTCTCTCCAAAAATCATCAACTTCATAGTCAATTGACTGAATATACCCCTGTGTCTGCATATTATCAGGCGATAGCGTCTTATCAAAATCGTAGCATATCGCTAAAATAGGTTCGCTTTTATCCTTTCCATTTGTCATAAGCAATTCTCCTTCTCTATTTTGGTAGTGTCAAAAAACTACCCCTTTTTTTACTCTAAAACCTTTATTTTCGGAGGTTT
>NZ_JAHLQE010000046.1 GCF_018918235.1 Eubacterium sp. MSJ-13 | reverse complement strand
GATTGGGAGATTGTTTGTGGTTTCGCGATGTGGAGGGTTTGATAGGAAAGGTGTTTGGAATTTTGCGATGTGGAGGTTTTGATTGGGAGATTGTTTGTGGTTTCGCGATGGAGGATTTTGATAAGAGTGTTGTTTAGGGGGCGATGCGAGGTTTTGTGATGTAGCATTTTGATAGGATGTTGTTTTTTGGTGAGGAAAGGAAGTATGGATGGCTGATAATGTGGTTAGATTACCGAAGGGAATAAATATTGGTGTGGATTATTATCCGGAGCATTGGGATGAGGCTCTTTGGGTTAAGGATGCGGATATGATGCGTGATGCCGGGGTTAAACTTGTGCGTATGGGGGAGTTTGCATGGTGCAGGTTTGAGCCGGAGGAGGGAAGGTTTGATTTTGAATGGCTTGACAGGGCGGTGAGGCTTTTTGCAGAAAGGGATATATATGTAGTTTTGTGTACTCCGACTAATACGCCTCCACAGTGGCTTTTTGAAAAGTATCCTGAGATTGTTCAGGTTGATAAGTGGGGGAGGAGGATTCAGACAGGGATAAGAGGGCACAGGTGCTTAAACAGTCCTGTTTATAGAGAACTTTCGGAGAAGATTATTGCATATATGGCGGAAAGATATAAGGATGAGAGGTATGTTGTAGGTTATCAGATAGACAATGAGCTTGAGTCCAATCATTGCCGCTGCGATGTGTGTAAAAGTCGTTTCAGGGAGTGGATTGAGAAAAAATATGGTACGGTAGAAGAAATAAATAAGGCTTATGGAAATAATGTTTGGAGTGGTGAGTACAGCGACTTTTCACAGGTTATGCCACCTATGAATGATAATGAAAAATGGCTTAATCCTTCACTTAATCTTGATTTTAACAGATATGCTTCTGACAGTACATGTGATTATGTGAAATTTCAGTCTGATATCATAAGGAAAATATCGCCTGATAAATTTATTACGACAAATACATGGCTTTGTGCAAATATGCCTGATTTTTATGATATGTTTGAAAATCTTGATATCGTTTCATTTGACAACTATCCGGCACATGTGTTACCGGAAGATGATGAAACACTTTATTCACATGCATTTCACCTTGACCTTATGCGTGGAGTCAAAAATAAAAATTTCTGGATAATGGAACAGCTTAGCGGGATGATAGGAAGCTGGGGACCTATGTCAAGGGCGATACAGCCGGGAATGATGGAGGGATATTCACTTCAGGCGATTGCACATGGAGCTGATGCGGTCATTCATTTCAGATGGAGGACAGCAGTTTCCGGTGCTGAGATGTACTGGCAGGGGATAATTGATCACAGCAATGTGCCGGGAAGAAGATATAAAGAATTTTGTGAACTGTGCAGCAAGGTTAGAGAAATTCAGGAACTTGATGGAACCGTATGCAGAAACAGGATTGCAATATTATATTCATCTGACAACGAATACGCATTTAAAAATCAGCATCAGGCGGAAGAAATGCATTATTTTGAGCAGATGAAACAGTGGCATGATGCATTTATCTGCCTTGGACTTGGAGTTGATATCATAAGTCAGAAGGAGAAACTTAACGGGTATAGGATAATTGTCGCACCTACGATGTTTGTGGAGAATAAAGAAACTGTATCAAATATTTATGATGCAGCAGCTAAAGGAGCCACCGTTATTTTGACAAATCGTTCAGGCGAGAGGGATTATAATAATAAATGTATTATGAAGCAGTTGCCTGTTGCTTACTCAGAACTTACAGGGATAAAGGTGTCTGAATATGAAGCACTGCCAGATGGTATGCAGGTTTTGCTTAAATTCTCTGAGGAAACTGACATACGATCAGAGTGTGCTTTAAAAAGCGGACTTTTTGGTAAACGCTGGTGCGATATAATAGAGGAAAATGACAAAGTGGAAGTGCTTGCAAGATATGATGAACAGTTTTATAAGGGTGCACCGGCTGTCACAAGGAATAAATATGGTAACGGTGAAGTCTATTATTTTGGTACTATGTTAAACCGTGACGGAAGTATTGATTTTGCAAGGCAGATGGCTGTAAGTCAGGGACTTGACATTATTGAAGGACTTGAAAAGGGCGTGGAAGTTACTTATCGTTACGGGGATAAAACATGGCGTTTTATATTTAATAATACTCAAAAAGAGCAGAAGGCTATTGTTGATGAAGAAGAAATCGTTCTGAAACCGTTTGAGATGAACATAACTTCCTTGCATTGAGTGAAAATGGAGAGTATAATTGTATCAGAATAAGATAAACATTTAACTAGTACAACGAAAAATTAATTATTCGTTGTACTAGCACAGTTAAAAGGAGGGATTTGTATGCAGATCAGTGGTATTAATGGTACAAACAATATAAGCAGTATTTATACATATGGCAATTCACATTTTAACCAGATACAGAACTCTCCTGTCACTCCGGTAACAAAAGTAAAGGGAGCACAGGCTGTTGACGGAGAGCAGGATAAGGCAAAGTATGCTGTAGTCTATGGCGATGACAAGACAAGTGAGACATATGATACGAAAGAAGCTAATGAGGTTAAGGCAAAATATGCCGGTGCTCAGAATGTTTCATATAATAATACTGACAATCCATATGAGATATCGAAGATGGAGAGAGACAGTATGATATTATCAGGAATGAATTTTGATGAATATGCATAAAAGAATCGCCGTACAATATATGTGTGTGGTGATATAGAAAGCATTAAACGGGAGGAATTATCGCATGATGAAATGGTGGAGGAGACTGATTTTTTCTGTTATCAGTCTGATATTGGGATATATTTCTCTTGATTATCTTTATTCTGCTTTTACAAAACTGACAAACGCGTCGGGAAGTGCATCGGAATACAGCCCTAAAGGTGATGGTTTGTCGCAGCTCTTAGGTGCGGTCATGTTTTTGGGATATTTTGTAGTTTTAGGATTTTATATATGGCTCATAAAAAGATGCTCGCCAAAGATTGATCTGATAGAGGAAAATGCAAAAACGGGAGAGCAGAGAGTAAAGAGAAAATGGTTTGATATCATACTTCAGATAGTTATTATCATAACAGGGATGGTGCTAAGATGGGCGTATCTTATGTTTATATATCTGCCCAAGTTGTGATATAATAATAACTAAAATGACTGTTGCACAAGGTTAGTCATATAACTAATTTTGTGCAACAGTCATTTTGATATATTAAAATTTCTATGAAAGTTTTTACAGTAATGCGTCTATCTGTAAGTGGAAATCTTTTGACAGATCATAAGTCTTATCACCAGATATCACTATAGGCCTTGAAAGAAAGTTTTTGTTTAATAAAACAACACGTCCTATCTCTCCGTTTGATAGAAGAACCTCGGTATTTATGTATGCTTCTACCGTTCTTTCAATAAATTTGTATAATGCTCCGGGTTCATAGAGGTCTTTCTGGAGTTCCATATGTTCAAGAACAGGAAAAGGACATATGCCTTTTCTGTAAACCCTGTCAGCGGTCATGGCATCATATACATCGGCAATGGCTACTATTCCGGAGAATAGGTCTATTTCATTTCCTTTCAATCCCTGAGGATAACCTTTTCCGTCATATCTCTCATGATGCTGAAGTGCAACAAGTTTGATTTTTGGATTAAGATTTTTAGGAGATAATATATCGTAACCATACTGTGGATGTTTTTTGATTATCTCATATTCTTCATCTGTAAGTCGTGCAGGTTTTTGAATGATTTCGGGCGGGATGCGCAGTTTTCCTATATCGTGAAGCATACCGGCTATCATCAAAGTTTCTATATCTTCCTGACCAAGGTTCATCCATGTTCCGATAACATTACTGATGAGAGCGACATTGATTGAGTGTGTGTATGTCAAATCATCATATCCGCGCATACACTGCATCATTTCAAGTAAATGGAGAGGATTTCTTGATTTTTCCAAAACATTTCCAATTTCAGAAAGCATATCATCTACAAGACCGTCACTGCTTTTTATTATCATATCATTAAGAGTTTTTTGGAAACCTTCAAGACATGCATTAAATTCTGTTTGGAATTTTTGGAAATCATCTGACTTTTCAATTCGTTCAAAATATGTAGGTTCGATTTTTAAAGGCTCGGTTTTGCTAGAATCAGTGACCTCATTTACATATATGCGTATTGTCCTGATAGAATAATATTTTAACTTATCTATTATATCCTCGGTAATTTCAGTGTTGCTTTGTATTACTAAATGATTGTCGGTTGTATATGCTGGTTCAGCACTGACCATTCCGGGTACAAGATTGGCTGTAAATATTTTTTTCGTTTTCATTTTCTTCCCCCTCTTTTTCATAAGTCAAGTGGATATTCACAATCCACTCTGCTACTTGCTCATAACACTATTAGCTGCTATCACATAGCTGCTATAGCAGCATACAT
>NZ_JAHLQE010000090.1 GCF_018918235.1 Eubacterium sp. MSJ-13 | reverse complement strand
TTGAAATCTCACCTACAAACATAGTATTTGTCGCAAATGAATGTAATACATTTTTGACAAGGCATATCAAAACTCCACATGCCGGACCATATATAAAACTTCCAAATAATGCTGGAAGGTCTGATATATCAAGTTTGATAAAGCCCGGCATAAATGGTACCGGTATCTCCATATACATGAGAATGACTGCTATAGCGGCAAGCATCGCCGTAAGTGTCATCTTTTTTATATTTCCTCTTTTATGTGTATTTCCTGAACCGTTTGTTACATGTAACGTCTTTCCTGCTGCTGCCATTTTTCCTCTTCCTTTCTTTTCTACAGAAAATTCTTTGAGGTTTGTATGCACAGCCATATTGAAGCATTTTTCTTTAGAATTTTTTACTAAACAAAAAACCCTGAGATAACAAAATCCCAGGGTTCTATAACTCCAATTATAACAATGCAAGTTAAAATCTTCTCTCATCCAGACTATACTGTTGGTATCGGAATCTCACCGATTCGGTCGATATACTCGATTCGCGGACTTTACCGCCAGTGGGGAATCTCACCCCGCCCTGAAGAATTTTCTTTATTTTATGCATATGATAACATATGTTTACAGGTTATGCAAGTGTATTTTTCTTTGCCTGCACGACCTTTATAAAATTTATTGATTATTATCATCCTGTACAGACTGTGGTGATGGTGATGCCGGTGCATCCGCTGCACCTGTTTTGTGCTGGCGTCCCTCTGTGTCCATCTCATAATCTTTTGTATAGATGAGCTCAGACATTTTTACAAACTCAAATCCTTTTTCTTTCAGACCGTCAATAAGTTTTGGAAGTGCTTCGGCTGTATACTTTGCACCATTGTGACAAAGTATTATCGAGCCGTTGCCAAGGTGTTTATGATTCAGAACAGTGGTAAGTATCGCATCTGTTCCGTAATTTTTCCAGTCTAGGCTATCTACATCCCACTGTATTGCATGATACCCACATTTCTCGGCACACTCCACAAGCGTATCATTATAATCCCCATACGGTGGTCTGAAAACTTTCATATCGTACCCCGTAAGTTTTTTTACCTTGTTATGTACCGTCATTATCTCATCTTCACATTCCGCTGCCGAAATGGTTGACATCTGTTTATGATTCTGACTGTGATTTCCAAGCTCATGCCCCGCCTTGTAAAGTGCTTTTACATCATCAGGATAAGTGTCTACCCATCCGCCTGTCATAAAGAAGGTCACATGGACATTTTTTTCTTTCAGCACTTTTATTATTGCCTGGGTGTCTTCATTCCCCCAGGGAGCATACATGCCAATGAATCTTATTTTTAAGCTGGCTGCTCAATAAGATCAAATTTTCCTACAAGCTCATTAAGGCTCTCAGACTGAGCTGACAATTCCTCACTTGTTGCTGATGTCTCTTCCGCTGATGCAGAGTTACTCTGTACAACGCTTGAAATCTGCTCAATTCCCTTCTCTATCTGACCAAGCATTTCAGCCTGATTTTTTGAAACCTCACTTGACTGCTTTGATGCTTTTGCAAACTCAGTCATCATTTCAAGAATTTCATTTAATGCTTCTACTGTCTTAGCTGTAATGTCATTTCCATGTTCTACTTCTACAAGTGATTTTTCTATAAGCTCTCTTGTGTTTACTGCCGATTGTGCACTGTCAGCGGCAAGTTTTCCTATCTGGTTTGCAACTACAGCAAAACCTTTACCCTGCTCTCCTGCTCTTGCAGCCTCTATCGAAGCATTAAGTGAAAGAAGGTTTGTCTGTGATGCTATATCTTCAATTGCACCGATAATCTTCTGAATTTCCTGTGATGTAGCACTTATTGTCTCCATTGCATTTGTAAGATCCGTAAGATTATTTTTGCTCTCTTCTGCATGATTTACGGCTGTTAATACATGCTGATATGATTCCTCTGCCTCTTCTGCAACTGTTGATGCCATATTGCTTACATTCTCAACTGTTGCCGTAAGTTCCTGAACTGCTCCTGCCTGCTCTGTTGCACCTTCTGCAAGTACCTGTGCGCCTCCTGCAAGCTGCTCTGAACCTGCTGCAACCTGATCAGATGCCTCATTTATCTTACTTAAAGTAAAACTTAAATCTGTCCTAAGTGATCTCATAGCCATGATAAGGCTATTAAATTCACCTACATATTTATCCTCAATTTTTGTCGCAACTCTGAAATTACCTCTTGAAAGCTCTCCAAGAAGTTCTCCTGCATCTACGATAACTTCATGCATAAATTTACATGCATCTTCAAAATTAGCAGCAAGAGTTCCAAGCTCATCCTCTGACTTATAAGCTATCTCAACATCAAGATTACCTGCTTTTAGTTTCTTTGTAGCATTTTCAATCTCCCGGATAGGTTTCATAAGCACATTTACGATAACTTTAGATATTCTCATCGACAAGATAACACTTGAAATACCTATGACTATCATAAGCACAAGGCATACAGTTCCAACTGTCCTGGCTGTACTATACTGTGTTTTTGCTTCTTTTGAAGCATTACTAGAGATTTTTCCCAATAAAGTCTGAAGTTTTTCAACTGATGCGTTATAATCACCGTTAAATACTTCAAGTGCTTTATCATTATAGTTATTTGACGCATACGATACAAGTGTCTCACGAATCTCTTTAAGATTTGAAAACTCATCTGACAGCTCCTGAGTCACTTTTTTGTCACTGTATGACTTCATTATGGAATCAAGATTTGATTTAATATTGTCTCCTGTTTTTTCAACCTGATTTAGATACTCATTTGTCTTGTCAGTATCAGTTGTTGTCATTGACCATAACACCATCTTACCTGAATACTGAAGATTTTTTCTTATCTCCATCGAAATAGTACTATTGTTATATGCTTCCTTATAAAACTTACGCATATCATTGCTCATAACAGAAATAGAAATAACAGCCACAACAATTGCCACAAGCAATGTAGCAAGTGTCATTCCAAAAGCAAGTTTTAATTTTCCTTCAACTTTCTTATTCTCAAAATATTTTTCCATAATTCCTCGTTTCTGTGCACATATGTACATGAAAAATGTATCAGGTGCACGCTGATACATTCATTTAACTACTGTTACTATTTAATTCTAACTAAAATAATTCAAATTTCGATAACATTTTATAAAATCAGTCAATATTTTTATATACATTTTCTCAGCATTTTTATACGATATATCGTAAAATTATTATTTTTTTAACACTATCAAGCAAGTCCCCCACTTCTATTGCGTAGAGCAATAAGTGGGGTGGGAACTTGCTTGTATCAGGAGGGGTACAAGCCCCTTCTGATATGTATGCTGC
>NZ_JAHLQE010000137.1 GCF_018918235.1 Eubacterium sp. MSJ-13 | reverse complement strand
AATCCTCATTTCTGCACACATTTTTTGTGCATAGTGCGAAATATAATATATTTCACACATAAGATTTGTGTCAGGTGTGCGCAGCCACAAATCCTGGATGTAAAAAATCTTGCATATGTGGATTTTTCACACTATGTTTTCCCTCTTTGTTTAACATTCTGTAAAGTGTAATCTATACACTAATTATAATACCACTGTTTAAGCTCCATTGCATTCAAAAATTTATTTTGAAAATCCCTCTCATCAGCAAGTTCTATATGCCTTATATCACCTGTTATCCTCTCCATGTCCGAGATAAAACTGTCGTCAAATAATGCCCTCGCCGCACCGTTTCCTGCCGAGTTTCCTATAAATTCGATTTTATCAGGATAATCAGGCAGCAGTCCAAACGCCATTGCCGATGATGCATGAATAAATTTTCCAAAAACACCTGCTATCTTTATCCTGTCGATATCAGACATCGTTATGCCCGCCTTTTCAAGCAGTATCTCAACTCCAACCTGTATCGCCCCCTTCGCAAGCTGTACATTCCTTATATCCTTCTGTGTCACGACTATATTATTTTGTTCTGATAACACAAAATAATTTCCCGTTTTCTCATCACCGCCATAAAGACAGCCACACAGATTTATATTAACATTTGAAGCCATAGCTTCATCCTTCGTCAACAAATACCCGTCTTTTGTCAACACTCCCGCTTTCACAAACTCTGAAATGGCATCTATCAGCCCCGAACCGCAGATTCCCTTTGGATATCCATTTGTCCCGTCATCAAACATTCCGAGTATGATATTGCCATTTACCCTGCTTATCTTTACGGAATTTATCGCTCCCACACCAGCTCTCATTCCAGAACGGATTCCTTTTCCCTCAAATGCCGGCCCTGCCGCTGTGGAAGTAACATATACCTCACCTTTTCTGTTAAGGATTATCTCCGCATTTGTTCCTATGTCTATGGCAAGCTCATTTACATCTTTTTTATAGAGCTGCTCATTACAAAGAACCGCCGCTGCGTCTGCCCCGACATGTGAATGTATATTCGCAAGCACAATAACCTCAGGTATATCATATATTTTAAAGCCTATATCACCTGAATTTATTTTTACAACGCCTTTGTACGCCATACTAAAAGGTGCACCTTTAAGCCCTGTTACATCCCTGTTCAAAAATATATGACACATAGTCGTATTTCCGACAACTGTCATCCTGTCAATAACATATGACATTTCTTCTGATATATTATCATGTATTATCTTTTTAAGTATCTGTTCTATCTGTTCTATTATCATATCGTGTAAAAGCTGCTCTTTTCCATTTACACAATGCATTATCCTCATCATTACATCAGTGCCGTACTTCGTCTGACAGTTTGTCTGAGTCATATTTCCTACACAAGTACCGCTACCCATATCAAACAGACCAACTGCAATGCTCGTCGTTCCTATATCAACCGCAGCCCCAAGTTTTATATCATCTGTCTTTTTTAAAATTTCAACCCCATTTGTCTTGTCTGAAACATACGATACAGACTTTTCCGATGCAAATCTTTCTTTCCTGATAACTACCATATATCCTCTCTGTTTTATATAAGATAAAATACTCCTATATCATGAAAAAGGAACCGCCATAAGGCGATTCCTTACTTTTACAGTCCACTGTGTCTATTTAGCATAATCTGTAACTCTGGATTCCCTGATTACATTAACTTTAATCTGGCCAGGGTATTTTAATTCTTCCTCAATCTGCTTTGAAATATCCCTTGCAAGTAATACCATATCGTCATCACTTATCTTATCAGGAACAACCATGACGCGCACCTCTCTGCCCGCCTGGATAGCAAATGATTTCTCAACACCCTTAAAGCTGTTTGAAATATCTTCCAATTGTTTCAATCTGTTTGTATATGTTTCTAAAGTTTCTCTTCTTGCCCCTGGTCTTGCAGCAGAAATCGTATCTGCTGCCTGTACTATACAGGCAATAAGAGATTCCGGCTCAACATCACCATGATGTGCCTCTACTGCATTTATGACTACCTGCGATTCTTTGTACTTACGGCAAAGGTCTGCACCAATCTGTACATGGGTGCCTTCCATCTCCTGGTCAACACTCTTTCCTATATCATGCAGTAATCCTGCTCTCTTTGCTGTACGGACATCTACGCCAATCTCGCCTGCAAGAAGACCTGCAAGGTGGGCAACCTCTATCGAATGATTAAGTGCATTCTGTCCGTAACTCGTCCTGAATTTCATCTTTCCTAAAAGACGGATAAGTTCAGGATGGATACCATGCACTCCTACCTCCAATGTGGCGGCTTCACCTTCCTCACGCATCATCGATTCAACTTCTTTCTGTGCCTTTTCGACCATTTCCTCGATTCTTGCCGGATGGATTCTTCCATCAACAATAAGTTTTTCAAGTGCGATTCTTGCAACTTCCCTTCTCGCACCGTCAAATCCAGATAAAACAACTGCCTCCGGTGTATCATCGATAATAAGATTTACACCAGTGAGAGTTTCAAGAGTACGGATATTTCTTCCCTCTCGTCCAATGATTCTACCTTTCATTTCATCATTCGGAAGCTGCACAACTGATATGGTCGTCTCAGCAACATGATCTGCCGCACATCTCTGAATGGCTGTGACAACATAATCTTTTGCCTTTTTATCAGCTTCCTCTTTAGCTTTCTTGTTAAGCTCCTTAACAAGAACTGCCGTCTCATGTTTTACATCTTCTTCAACAGATTTTAATAGATATTCCTTCGCTTGTTCAGTAGTCAGACCTGATATCTTTTCAAGTTCCTGCAAATGACTTTCCTTAAGTTCATCAAGCTCTTTTTTCTGCTTGTCAAGTTCAGCATTTTTTACATTCAGCTTAACTTCCTTCTTTTCAAGTACATCTGACTTTTTATCCAGAGCTTCCTCCTTCGACAATACGCGTTTTTCATATCGCTGCAACTCAGCTCTTCTCTCTTTGGATTCACGCTCAATCTCATTCTTAGTCTTGATCGCTTCTTCCTTTGCTTCAAGAAGTGCTTCACGCTTCTTAGTCTCAGCAGTTTTCAAAGCATCATCTATAATTCCCCGTGCTTTTTCCTCTGCATTTCCAACCTTTACTTCCTCGCTCTTTTTATAATTTGTAATAGCGACATTTTTCGTAATAAGCGCTGTGGCGATAATCCCAACCAATAGAAGCACAATGATTATAATAATAACCACTGGTAAGCTAACCATCGAACAGGAGCACCTCCTTATAAATATTCATTGTAATGTATATAATATAAACAGCTATATAGCAATCAAAGAAAACTATCCATATTACATACTACAACATATCAATTTTATACTTTTTCCATGAGACTGTCAAGAATGAACTGACAATAAATTAGCGTCAAACGGATATTCACAATCCGCTTTGCTACTTGCTCATAACACTATTAGCTGCTAT
>NZ_JAHLQE010000068.1 GCF_018918235.1 Eubacterium sp. MSJ-13 | reverse complement strand
CCTTGCGGACAAACGGTTTTCAAGACCGCCTCGTTATGACCACTTCGATACCTCTCCAAACTGTTTAAGTTTGTTGCTCTCTCAACAGTGCTTTGCTAGTATAACTCTTTATTTATGATTCGTCAACCCCTTTTTTTAATTTTTTTTATTTTTTTTCAATTTTATTTTCTGAATTTCGTCTTCAAGTACCAAATAATAGCTCTTGCGCCCATCTGCTTTAAAGAAATATCCGACTTTCCCATTTACATTACTCGAAAACCTTTTTATCCCATTTAACCTGTATATGCTGCACTTTGATTCCGAATTCAGCATTATCTCATCGTCTTCATTCAATGTTATATCCTTGTAGTTCTCTTTGAGTTTTAAACGGAGTTTCTTTTTTCCTGCCAGATCATACACTTCAAGTTCAGCCGTATCTTCATTATCTTCCCCCAAAACAACTCCTATGTATCTCGAATTGTAAAATGCACTTTTTATTGAACTTCTGTATTTTTTTTCAAATTTCTGTTCGGGTTGACGTGGATTTGTCCATACACAATAACCATCCTCACCAAACACACATACATCTGTATCATTTATATATTCTACTTCTGATATCAGTTTGTCATTATAATTCTGTGCTCCTACAAGAAAATTACTATTTTTTCCTACATCTGAAAAATTATAAAATGCCACTCTGCTCTGTATTTTACTGTTATTTACACTGACATATACTGCGGCCACATTCACACCATCTTCAGATATATCTATTGATACTGGATATCCGTCATCAATGTTTGTTGGTATTTCTGCAAGAAGTGTGTTCTGTGCATCATATGGATTATATATCCTTATTACATTAGCTGTTTTTTCTTCAAGTAACACTGCAACAATTCCCTGCTTTGATACCTCAGCCTGTACTATCGGATAATCTGCCGTAAATTCTTTACCTGAATCTTCACCATTAAATATAACAAAACTCTTTGCCCCTATATCTGCCACTACAACATAATCACCACATATGTCCACAGCCGGAGACGACATGTCATAACTTCCATTCCACAACTCCTTTCCAGAGCCATCTAACGCTGCAATTCCATCCTTACTATATTTAATAACGGCATTTTTATATGATACAAATGATAAGTCTCCGGAACTTTTAAACTTATAATGTTCCTCTATATCATAGCTATTATAACTCATGTTTATATAGTGATTATATGTCAGCCCAAGCAATAATCCTGTCACTAATATCATGACTATTGAAATAATCAGTATTTTTTTATTTTTCTTTTTTCTTTGTATTATCGAATTTACATTTTGAGAGCGTCCTACTAAACTTTCCATGCTACTCCTCGTTTCTATTGTACAGTTGATTTATATATACACAATCGACTGTATTATTTCTTGAGTAAAGTATAACTTATCTTTTTTCGCATTGCAATATTCTATCTGACAGGGAGTTTTAACACCTGCCCTGCAATTATGTTATTGCTGTCCCCTATCTTATTTATCTTTTTAACTGAAGCTATTTTTTCAAGCGAATGATACTGTCTCCATACTATCTGGCTAAGTGTATCTCCCTCCTGTACTTTATATGTTTCATATGTTGCTTTATTATTGTTTCTGGGTTTAACATTCTTCCCTTTACTTCCCGAAGTTATATTTTCTCTTTTGATATTCCTTTTATTTCCAGTTCTTTTTCTACCACTACTTTCGTTTGCTTTTATTCTTTTTTTCTCCCTGTTGCGTTCTTTACTTTCAGCAATACTACTCTTTTTATTTTCTTCTGTCGAAATTGCTGTCTGTGTTGAATTTTTTATATTTTTTTCGTCTCTTTTTTCATATGTTGTTTCAACATATCCTTGAAGCACATCAACTGCTGTTTCAAGATTATTTATTTTTGCAAAACTTTCAAACATATAATTGCCGCCTATAACAAACATTACAGCAATCGCCATGGTCATTATAAAGATTGCCGGTTTTGAGCCCGTTGTCTTCTGTGTATTTTTACCCACCGTTTCTCTTATCGCTTCTGTTACAACATCCTCATAAGGCTCGTCCACACTTTCATTTTTATTTTCACCAAGTACAAATTCCTGCATCTGCGGATTCTTTTCATAATACACATAATATCCACTTTGTTCTTTCAGACTTCCATCAGACCATTTAAACATTTTTTCTTCACACTCTGAAAGATCAAATAAAAAAAGAATGTTTTCTTCTTTTGAAAAATATTTTCTATGTATTATATTTATTGTTGCATCAACCTTGCTGTTCCACATATAAACACCACATACCCATCCAAGCAACTCTGTGCCCGGAAAGTATTTATATATCTTTTCGTATGTCTCACTCCAATCTTTCTCTGATATCTGTGTCACTGCATCCACTACCTTAAAGTCCATTCCAACAGCCCCATAGATAAAGATATTTCCTTTTGCCTGCTCCTCTCCCCTTTTTCCGAGCATAAGGATTATTTTTTCTTCACCTTCATCTTTGAATATCTGCCTTATGTATGTCATAACATAATCTTCTATATATATTGCTCCCGAATAAGGACTTTCTCCTATCTGCCTGATATTTTCAGGCTTCTTCACATATCTGTGCATCATATCATCCACAAACCCCTTCCTCCTTTTCATATAAATCCACCTCAGAAATCAGTATATAGAAATTCCGAGAGCCTATTCTAATTAACACAAGAAAAAGGATAACATTTTCCAGGCGAGAATTTTGTCAAAAGACAACCCTTTGTTTATGAATATTTTTACATTTATTGGGAATATTTTTTTATATAATATTTTTTTGAAAGGCTGGAAATTATTTAATGAATATTCAAAAAGAAACTAAAGTCTCATATTTCAACCCTGAAACTTCATACTCTTCTTTTCATTTTATACACACTCTTAGAAAGTGCTGTAAAGATTGTTTTTCTTTAGATAAAAATCTTGTTATACTATGCATTGGCTCTGACAGAGTTATAGGCGATTGTCTTGGCCCTCTTGTCGGTCACAAACTTTCATCCCTTTTTAAAAACTCAGACATACATGTGTATGGAACACTAAAAAACCCTGTTCATGCCAAGAATCTTGATATAACAATTAAAAAAATAAGAGCAAGTATACAAAATCCGTATATCATTGCTCTTGATTCTTCTCTTGGTACTAACAGTCATGTAGGCTGCGTTACTCTCGGCAAGGGTGCTCTTCATCCCGGTATAGGTACGGGAAAAAATCTTCCTCATGTCGGAGATATTTTTATCACAGGTATAGTAAACGAGAGCGGGCTTAATAATATATCCACTCTGCAGACCACACATCTTGCTACGGTAGTAAAGCTTGCAGATTTCATTTCAACCGGTGTTTACATGTCTGTGCGTCCTTCTAAGGCACGATAAAGCGTAATCTCATCAATATACTCCAAATCCCCGCCTATAGGCACACCACTCGCAATCCTGCTCACCTTTACACCCAATGGTTTTATAAGTTTACTTATATATGTTGCCGTTGTATCGCCCTCCAATGTCTTATTTGTAGCAACAATGACCTCATCCACATCCTTTTGAAGACGCACCATAAGTTCACTTAACCTTATATCCTGAGGCCCTATTCCTGCCATAGGCGATATAGCTCCATGAAGTACATGATATACACCATCATATTTTCCTGTTTTTTCATACGCTGCAAGATCTCTTGTATTTTCCACTACCATTATCTGTTTATGATTGCGTTTTGGATTTGCACATATAGGACAGAGTTCATCATCCGTATATGTGCAACATTCCTTACAGTATCTCACATTTTTTTTCGCATTTGTCATGGCATCCGCAAGTCCCTTTACCTGCTCAGGTGGCATATTGAGTATATGAAAAGCAAGTCTTTGTGCTGATTTGCTCCCTATCCCAGGCAGATGTGATAACTGCTCAACCAGATTTGATATCTGCGAACTGTAAAAATCCATCTTAGAATAAACCTCCGAGTCCTCCGCCAAGTCCGCCTGTAAGTGCTGACATCATCTCTGCACTTTCTTCCTCAACTTTGCGAAGTGCTTCATTTGTTGCTGCAACTATCAGATCCTCAAGCATCTCAATATCATCAGGATCTACTACCTCTGGATCAAGTTTTACTGACAAAACTTCTTTTTTACCTGAGATCTTTACAGTTACGGCTCCGCCGCCTGCTGTTGCCTCCCACTCTTTTTCCTCCATCTCTTTTGTCTTTTCTTCCATCTGTCTCTGCATACGCTGAGCCTGTTTCATAAGATTATTCATGTTTCCCGGCATTCCGCCTCCTGGAAATCCACCTCTTTTTGCCATTTTATCTTCCTCCATAAATTAATTTTTTATTTGCACATCAAAGTGTATCTTATCGATTATCTGGGACAGATCCAATGAATTTCTGTTCTGCTCAGGACTCACAGCCTCAGCTACTATCCCCGCATCAACCCCGACAATATTTGATATGACAGTTTTTAATTCGTCAAGGTTTCTCTTGTCATATCTGTTAAAATATGCCTCTGCTGTCGCATCTGTAAACTGTAAGATAAGTTTTTCACCATCCTGCGATACTGTTTTTTTACAGATATCAGGTGTTAAAAAAGAACGTGATGACACTGAAAGTCCAGAAAGTATCTGCTGCCACTTTTCATTTATCTTTTTCAGGTCATCAGATACCATTTTGGGCAGTTCAATTTCAGGCTGTTTTGTTTCTGAAACATCTTCACCGCCAGCATTTCCCTGCTGCCCATTGGCAACAATGTCTGTCTGCCCGCTTACAATAATACCCTTTTCAAGTTTCTTCTCTATCGCATCTATTCTTGCCAAAAGGCTGTCATCTGCCGTTTTTTTCTCCATTTCCGGCACACACAGTTTGACAAATGCTACTTCAGTAAGCACACGCTTCTGTGTGGCATACTTTATCTGATTTGATAACTCCGATAATATACGAATATACCTTATAAGACCTGTCTCGTCAACTTTTTTTGATTCCTGTCTCATCTGCTCAAGCTGTTCAGTGGATGCATCTACCATTTCACTTCCACCGGCAGATACGGCAATTATCATAAGGTTTCTCAAGTACCATACAAGCCCCGTTATAAACTGATTTAAATCTCTTCCCGAAATC
The DNA here is from genome assembly GCF_018918235.1 of Eubacterium sp. MSJ-13. Taxonomy (GTDB): domain Bacteria; phylum Bacillota; class Clostridia; order Lachnospirales; family Lachnospiraceae; genus Butyribacter. The sequence continues at coordinate 1,021 of NZ_JAHLQE010000068.1, read as the reverse complement.
ATTATCTCATCGAGAAGTTTCATACATCCGATAACATCCAGATCAGCCATATTGTTAAACATGCGGCTGTATACCGAAGTATCCACAGCCCCCAGCACTTCGATTGCCTTGTCATAAGTAAGTTTCTCACCAAGATAAAAGGCAATACACTGGTCGAGCAGACTTAAAGCATCACGCATTGAGCCATCCGCTACTTTTGCAATATACCTGAGTGCCTTGTCTTCTACTTCGACAGCCTCTCTCTCCATCAAGTCTTTAAGCCTTGCAGAAATCGTATCTATTGATATCCTCTTAAAGTCATATCTCTGACATCTTGACAGGATAGTTATGGGAATCTTGTGTGCCTCAGTAGTTGCAAGTATAAAGATGACATATGATGGCGGTTCCTCAAGTGTTTTTAACAGTGCGTTAAATGCCGCTGCTGATAACATATGAACCTCATCTATGATATAGACCTTATATTTTCCCTCTGCCGGAGAATATTGTACTTCATCTATGATCTCCCTGATATCATCTACACTATTGTTCGATGCCGCATCCATCTCTATTACATTCATTGATGTCTGGCTGCCTATCTTCCTGCACATCTCACACTCCCCACATGGGCTTCCATCTACGGGATGCTCACAATTAACAGCCTTCGCAAGTATCTTTGCTACCGTAGTCTTACCGGTACCTCTTGTACCACAAAACAGATATGCATGTCCGATGCGTTCTGTCCTTATCTCATTTTTTAATGTTGTAACTATATGATCCTGTCCCTTAACTTCATCAAATTCGCTGGGACGAAATTTTCTATATAAAGCCGTATAAGACATATCGCCCTCCCTCTATTGTTGTAAATATAGTTTTGCAGTTGTATTAGTGTACTGTATCACTGACTACAAATATTTAGGGGCAACTTTTAATTGCCCCTTTTGTTTTATTTATATCATAAATTTGCAAGACCAAAAAACAGTCTAATACAACGAAAAGTCAAGCGGATATTCGCAATCCGCTTTGCTACTTGCTCATAACACTA
>NZ_JAHLQE010000077.1 GCF_018918235.1 Eubacterium sp. MSJ-13 | reverse complement strand
GCAGCTAATAGTGTTATGAGCAAGTAGCAAAGCGGATTGCGAATATCCGCTTGACTACTATTAATTTTCGCATATCCCCAAAAATCTTTCATGAATCTTCGTGCTTTCATCAAGTTCAGGATGGAACGATATCGCAATCTGATTTTTATATTCAACTCCTACGATATTATCATTGACAACAGCCGTTACATCGACTTCCGGCTGTGCTTCGGCAACATAAGGTGCTCTTATAAAAGTCATCGGGATTTCGCCAAGTCCCTCATAATCACTTTCCGTATAAAAACTTCCGAGCTGTCTGCCATAGGCATTTCTTTTAACCGTGATAGGAAGTGTTGCGAGGTGTTTAGTATCATCATCTTCAATATCTTTAGCAAGAAGAATCATACCGGCACAAGTGGCAAGGACAGGAAGACCGTCCTCAATCTGTTCTTTTATATTGTCAAACATATCAAGTTCTCTCAAAAGTTTTCCCTGAACCGTACTCTCGCCACCAGGAAGAATGATACCGTCAAGTTTGGTATCAAGGTCAGATTTCTGACGAAGCTCCGTATAATCAACACCAAGTTTATCAAGTACCTTTTCATGCTCGATAAAAGCACCCTGTAAAGCCAAGACTCCAATATTCATGGTAATATCCCTCTTTTCTGATTTTTTACTTGCATAATCGACACATCTTTCAATTTATGGCAAGTTTGTGCAAAGCACAAATCTTGTAGGAGAAAAAATTTGCGTATATGATTTTTTCTCCTTATTTACCTCTTTCAGCCATAAGAAGTGCAATCTCCTGTTCATTGATACCAACCATTGCTTCTCCTAAGTCCTCTGAAAGTTCTGCGATAAGTTTTGCATCTGTGTAGTTTGTTACTGCCTTTACGATGGCAGCAGCTCTTTTTGCAGGATTTCCTGATTTAAATATACCTGAACCTACGAATACACCCTCAGCACCGAGCTGCATCATAAGTGCTGCATCAGCAGGAGTGGCAATACCGCCGGCTGCGAAGTTTACAACAGGAAGTTTGCCGTTCTCGTGAACATACTCTACAAGTTCATAAGGTACCTGATACTGTTTTGCTGCTTCAAAAAGTTCATCTTCTCTAAGGCTTGTGATCTTTCTTATCGCACTGTTCATCATACGCATATGTCTTACTGCCTGAACGATATCACCTGTTCCCGGTTCACCTTTTGTTCTTATCATAGAAGCACCTTCATTGATTCTTCTGAGTGCTTCTCCGAGGTCTTTTGCACCACATACAAAAGGAACTTTGAAATCTCTTTTGTTGATATGGTAAACATCATCGGCTGGTGATAATACTTCGCTTTCATCTATGTAATCGATTTCAATGGCTTCAAGCACCTGTGCTTCTGCAAAGTGACCGATACGGCATTTTGCCATTACAGGGATTGAAACAGCTTCCTGAATACCTTTTATCATTTTAGGGTCGCTCATTCTCGAAACACCGCCGGCTGCTCTTATGTCAGCAGGGATTCTCTCAAGTGCCATAACAGCACAAGCTCCAGCTTCCTGTGCAATCTTTGCCTGTTCAGGAGTAGTTACATCCATGATAACTCCGCCCTTTAACATCTGTGCAAGTTCTTTATTAAGTTCGTATCTTTTATTCATTGTTTTTCCTCCAAGTTTCGCAAACGTTTATTGATTTGTGTGAGATTGCAATTCAAATATATAGTTTTGGATTACAACTAATTACACTTTCTTTACAATTAACATACACATGATTATAATGGTATCTGAACATAAAAAAATCATCAAAATAAATATATTCAAAAAGGTCAGTTTGAAAGGAAAAATTAACATGCTTACATATTCATTTGCAGATATAGGTTCAGATTCGCTTTATGAGCATTTATATAAATGTATCAAGAATGACATAAAGAAGGGAGTTTTGGAGAAAAATGAGAAACTTCCGTCAAAGAGAAGTCTTGCAAAAAATCTGGGTATAAGTGTCATTACTGTTGAGAATGCATATGCCCAGTTGATTGCTGAGGGATATGTATATTCTATTGCCAAAAAGGGTTATTATGTTTCTGATATTAGAAGTGGCTATATTTGGGAAAGTGGTGTCAGAGGAAATCAACGGGGAAAAAATATATCTGGCGTAGCGGATAGAACATCAGACATATGGGAAACGGAAAGCTTTAAGAATTTGTATGCTGAAAAATCTCATGAAAAAAATTCAGATGTCGTATATGCAGGTGTTATCGGAGAAGATAGTAAGAATGACAGCAGTAGTTTACTTAAAAATACTTCTATTAAAAATGGAGTTGAGCAGATAAATCTTGTAAAGGAAAGAATGTGTGACAGGATTGATGAGGAGTTTGCAGTTTCAGATGTTCAGACAGAGGGAAAATATATAGCTGATTTTACAAAAAACAGAATGATTTCTGATATGTTTCCTTTTACCATATGGACAAAACTGATAAGACAGGTTTTATCGGAACAGCAGAATGCACTTATGACAAATCCGCCAAGCGGTGGTGCTATGGAACTTAGAAGGGCAATCGCAAAGCATCTTAAGGAGTTTCGTGGTATGATAGTTGCTCCTGAGCAGATAATAGTCGGGGCGGGAACGGAGTATCTTTATGGACTTATCATACAGCTTCTTGGAATGGATAAAAAATATGGAGTTGAAGATCCCGGATATGATAAGATTTCAAAGATTTACAGATGCCATGGAGTAGAACAGGATTATATAGGAATGGATGAATACGGTGTCATTCCGTCGCAGATAAGTGAAAAAAACATAGATATACTTCATATCACACCTTCGCATCATTTTCCAACGGGGATAGTAATGCCGATAAGCAGGAGATATGAACTGCTTGGATGGGCAAATCAGGATGAGGAAAGATATATAATAGAAGATGACTATGACAGTGAGCTGCGACTGAACGGACAACCAATACCTGCATTGCAGAGCATAGATGTATCAGAAAAAGTAATATATATAAACACATTTACCAAAACACTCTCGTCAACAGTCAGGATAAGTTATATGGTACTGCCTGAAAAACTTTTGGAAAAATTTTATAAGACATTGTTTTTCTATTCATGTACGGTGTCAAACTTTGAGCAGTACACGCTTGCAAAATTTATAGACGAGGGATGTTTTGAGAAGCATATAAACAGAATGAGAAAATATTATTCGGACAAGCGTAAAAAGCTGTTTTCAGTGATAAAGAAAAGTAAATTAAACAAATATGTTACAGTTCATGAGGAGGATGCAGGGTTACAGTTTTTGATGGAGATAAAAACAAAATACAGTGATGAAGAATTGGTAAGAAAAGCCGCAAAAGAGGGAATAAAAATGTCTCCATTATCGGGATTTTATCATCTTAAAGAAAACAGACCGGAGCATATATTTGTAATGAATTATCTTGGGGTTGAAGAGAGCAATATAGAAAAAACAGTGGAGAAATTATGTAAGATAATTGCTGTATAGGAAAGAACATTCAAGGAATTAAAGAGAGATAATAATAATGGGAGAGCAGAGAGTTTACCATTGTTTAACACTACCAAAGAAGTGGCAGAGCGGATTGTGAATATCTGCTTGATTAAAAAATGAACTATCAAAAAGTGTACTTTTTGATAGTTCAAAACCGCTAATAATTCT
>NZ_JAHLQE010000087.1 GCF_018918235.1 Eubacterium sp. MSJ-13 | reverse complement strand
AAAAAATGTAACACAATATCCATTGTGTTACATTTTTATTTTTAAGCATTTATACATAATTTTCAAGATTTATATATAATTTTCCAAATTTTCTATTCATCAAAATTAGATTACTACTTTTTAGTATTTTTTCTATAGTCAAAAAAGAGATACACCGATATAAAATATACCAATGTACCTCTCTATGTAAATCATTTTCACCCTAAATCATTAAGATTAGTTGTTGATGAGTTTGTCTCCCTCATTGTTCCAGCTATAAAGCTTACGGATTTCTGCTCCAATCTTCTCTGATGGATGCTCAGAAGCAAGCTTTCTCATAGCCTTGAAGTGAACCTGACGTCCTGCTGGTGACATATCGAGAAGGAAGTCTTTTGCAAATGTACCATCCTGAATATCTGTAAGGATCTGCTTCATAGCTTTCTTTGTCTCAGCCGTAACAATCTTAGGTCCTGTGATGTAATCACCATACTCTGCTGTGTTAGAGATAGAGTATCTCATTCCTGCAAAACCTGACTGATAAATAAGGTCTACGATAAGCTTCATCTCATGGATACACTCAAAGTATGCATTTCTTGGATCATATCCTGCTTCGCAAAGTGTCTCAAAACCTGCCTGCATAAGTGCACAAACACCACCACAAAGTACAGCCTGCTCACCAAAGAGGTCTGTCTCTGTCTCTGTACGGAATGTTGTCTCAAGAAGACCAGCTCTTGCTCCACCGATTCCAAGACCATATGCAAGTGCCATATCAAGTGCCTTACCTGTTGCATCCTGCTCTACTGCTACGAGACAAGGTGTTCCCTTTCCTGCCTGATACTCAGAACGTACTGTGTGACCAGGAGCTTTAGGAGCGATCATTGTTACATCTACATCCTTTGGAGGTACGATACATCCAAAGTGAATGTTGAATCCATGAGCAAACATAAGCATGTTTCCTGCTTCAAGGTTTGGCTCGATGTCAGCTTTATACATATCTGCCTGCTTCTCATCGTTGATAAGAATCATGATAATATCAGCTTTCTTTGCAGCTTCTGCTGCTGTATATACTTCAAAGCCCTGCTTCTCAGCCTTTGCCCAAGATTTTGAGCCTTCATAAAGACCGATAATGACATTACAACCTGACTCCTTAAGGTTGAGTGCATGAGCATGACCCTGACTACCATATCCGATAATGGCGATTGTCTTGCCATCCAATAAAGATAAATTACAATCATCCTGATAAAAAATTCTTGCTTCTGCCATTTTTATTTTCCTCCTGTGAAAAAATAATTAATATATGTGAAGTACAGACTTTTCGTCTGTGCTATCGCCAATTTTTATAATACACCTAATCAAGTTCATCAAGCATAACCTCTGCTCCACGGCTGAGACCTGTGATACCTGTTCTGACAAGTTCCTTTATCTCATAACCGTCAAGAAGTTTGATAAACGCATTAAGCTTTGTCTGATTTCCCGTAAGTTCGATCATCATCGTGTCAACTCCTACATCCACGATCTTACCTCTGAACGTATCTGCAATAGCTATGATCTCCGGTCTGTTTGACGGCTCAACACCAACAGTTATCAGGACAAGTTCCCTGCATACCGAATGTGTGCTTTTAAGTTCCTTGACACATCTTACATCCTCAAGTTTTGCAAGCTGTTTTTCAATCTGGTCAAGAATGTGGTCATCACCTCTGACAACAACTGTCATTCGTGAGTACTTCGGATTTTCCGTTTCACCTACAGTCAGACTGTCTATATTATAACCACGCCTGCTGAACAAACCTGATATTCGGCTAAGTACACCTGACGTGTTATCAACAAGGATTGATAATACTTTTTTCTTCATAAGTTTCCTCCAAAACCGGATTTTAATATGATAATAGTCCGTCAACATCTGCAAATATGTAAATATTAACTATACTTTATCTTTGCCACCATGTTTCATTTTAGCAATATGACATTGTTTTGTCAATAAAGTTAGAAACAAAAAAGCATCTTTCAGACCAATCCGCTCTTCTTTACTTCAAATGAACCTCTTTTTTGTTTATTTTTTTTCTTATTTATCAAATAATACTTAATTTTTCCTGATGAATACTTTATCTGGGTAATATAATACGAATAACCATACTGCTTTACAGGACTCCATACAAGTGCAGACCTGTTGCTTTTCAAGCTAAATATATAAATTCTGTTATACGCTATATAATAATACTTAACTGAATTATACTTAATAAAGCATATTCCCTTTACTTTACAAAGGCATTTTGCACTGCCTGAATTAACATGTGTCCGCTTATATATACCTGATGAATCCATATATACAAAACAGTCTCCACGATAATCAAATGCACTTGTAACATTTTTAAAATAGCTTTTATCATACTTTTTACTATCAGCCCCCGTTGCCTGAAATCCATAATATCCATGGCTTTTCATATATGAATCACTTGCAAGTAAAAAACTGTGATGCACCACTCCATCCTGATTTTTTCCCGTTTCGCTGCCAACAGGGTCATCCCATGTAACATCGACATTATACCATTTTGAGCCTATTTTTACCTGATTCCATACATGCCCCATTGAATCTGAATCCACAAACCGGACCGAAATGCCAAGCTTTTCCATAACTGCCGCATATGCAAGCGAATACCCCTGACAATTTCCTTTATGTTTTACAAGCACACCATACTCGGTAAGCCTTCCATTGTCTGAACTTTTGTCCTCATATGAGGTATTCTTCGCTATCCAGTCATGCACAAAAAGAGCCTTATCCACACTGTTCATATCGTGCTTTAGCTGGGAAGTTATCTTTGTTATCTGTCTGTTTATCTTATTTGAAGCTTTTTTTATAGCACTTTTATTTACTGAACCACTCTGATATTTATATTCTGCTGCATAACCAAGCTGTATCTTTGTTATCTTTCCTGATGTACCTGTGTATTCAAGAGAATAGCTGTGACTTGTATAAAATAATGATGTAGTTTTGTTTACAACCTCTGTCATCACTTTTTTTATACTGCTCTTATCCTCATTGATGTAAAAATCAAACGAACTGATATCCAATTCAGTTTTATATTCTTTATATGCCTTTATTATCTTTGTTTTGAGAAGTTCATAATCTGACTGACCGGCTGCCAAAGCCTTAACAGGACTTCCCACAGCCATAAAACAGCCTGTCATGATAAGGCATAATAACAGGCTGTTCAATCTGTTCATAAACATGTGCAAAATATTTCTCTCTAAATTCTCATTTATCATCTTATTATCATATATAGCCATATACCTGCCTGACCGCTGCTATATACCGCATACCACCTGTCTTCTGACAGGTATCAGACAGGTCAATAGTAACTCCTAATCGTCTGCCACACCTATAAGATGGTTGATAAACTGCTGCGCCGTGCGGCCTGAAATACCACCGTGGCTTAATTCCCACTTGTTTGCCTCAAGCCTTAACTCGTCCTCCGTAAGTTTAATCTCAGGATATTTCTTTGCAAGATTGATAACAATATCAAAATATTCCTGCTGTGACGGTCTGTAGTAACCGATGGTAACACCAAACCTTGCAACAAGTGAGAGTTTCTCCTGCATAGTATCTGAGCGGTGAAGTTCATCCTTTGACATATCAGAGCGGTCGCTCCAGGTCTCTCTTATAAGATGTCTTCTGTTTGAAGTTGCATATATAAGAATATTATCAGGCTTCGTCTCAAGACCACCCTCTATAACAGCTTTAAGATATTTATACTCAATCTCAAATTCCTCAAATGAGAGGTCATCCATATAGATTATAAATCTGTAATTTCTATTCTTTATCTCAGAGATTATAGCTGAGAGGTCTTTAAATTCATGTTTGTAAACCTCTATCATTCTAAGACCCTGACTGTAATACTTATTTAAGATAGCCTTGATACTCGTTGACTTTCCTGTACCTGCATCACCGAAAAGAAGAACATTGTTTGCTTTCTTTCCCTTAACGAATGCTTCAGTATTTTCAATAAGTTTCTGTTTCTGGGACTCATATCCTATAAGGTCATCAAGTGTCATATTGCCTGTTGTTGTGATAGGCTCTAATATCTCACCTGCCTGTCTCGTACTCTCATTGTGATTTACCCTGAATGCCTTATTTAAACCAAACTTTCCGACACCATAAGTCCTGTAAAAGTCAGTGACTATCTTATACATCTCAGTCTCATCTTCAGCCTTTTCAATATCACTGCTAAGCTGCTGGACTTTCTCACTTACGCTCTTATTAAATATCTGCTCACTCTTAACGATAGCCTTGTAATTTAACACGACACTGAAACAGTTAATTCCAAGTTCCTTTTCAATACCTGAAAAATCGTAGTCAAAAAGCTGCTTGAATATCGCAAAATCTCCTTTTGCAAACTCATTTACCGTACCCTCATTTGCTCCAACTTTCTCAGAAACAAGAGTGAACGGATTTTCACTCATCGCAAGGAGAAATGCAAGATAATTATGCCAGAGATTTTTGTCAAAACCATAGCGGGTTGAAAGGTCAAGAAGATTATGTATCTGGTCATATATCTCTGTGATAAGATCTTCTTTCACATACTGACCTGTTGAAAATCTCTGAAAGATGTCAGCAAGTTTAAATAAAATACTGTCTTTTCCTATATTTCTGTAAATTACAAGTTTTGATGTCAAACGATACATCGAAAATCGCCTCCAATTTTTACTTCAGTTATTTATTTCTGAAACTAACTCTTAGATGTATATCTTATGCAATTACGATTACACAAATCTCACACATTTAAGCATAGTTTTATAAGAATTTATATATTTTAAATTTTTTACATTCTCTCAGGAGCTTCAAGTCCGAGAAGGTCTATCGCTGTTTCAAGAACCTTTCCAACCAACGCACTGAGTTTAATGTAGGAATTTCTCTGCTGTTCATTTTCGTTTGTCACTATCTTATTTTCATGATAGAACTTATTGAATGTGTCTGAGAGTTCATATACAAACTGGCATATCTTATGTGGTGCATGCTCCTCAAATGCAGCATTTACCGTCTCTGACCATTTTGTGAGTGCGAGCATCACATCTGTCTCCGATTTGCTGTCAGCAGGCTCGATAGCTGATTTTTCATCAACCTCTATATTCTGTGCCTTTACTTTTGCAAGAAGTGATTTTGTGCGAACTATCGTATATAAGATATATGGTCCTGTATTTCCCTCAAATGATGTAAATCTGTCAACATCAAATATATAATCTTTTGATGCCTGATTGCTGAGGTCACCATATTTGATAGCTGCAAGGCTTATTTTAGCTGCCGCATCATCTATCATATCCTTGTCCATATCCCTGTCTTTCATCTTGTCAAGAACCTGCTCATTTACATCTTCAAGAAGTTTTTCAAGTCTTAATACTCCGCCGTCACGAGTCTTAAACGGTTTGCCGTCCTTACCGTTCATAGTACCAAATCCCACAAACTCAAGTTTTACATCTTCGCCAATTATCTTTGTCTTTCTTGCACATCTGAATACCTGCTCAAAGTAAAGTGACTGTCTTTTATCAACGACATAGATTATCTCATCAGGATCAAAAAGTTTGCGTCTCTCAACAATAGTTGCAAGGTCAGTTGTATTGTAAAGAGTTGCCCCGTTTGATTTAAGAATCATACAAGGAGGGATTTCCTTTGTGTCAGTCTCCTCTTTTACATCAACGACAAGCGCACCCTGGTCGATATGTGCATATCCTCCGTCCTTCATATCCTGTACCATCTGCGGAATATATGGCTGTGCATCTGATTCTTTTTTCCAGAGGTCAAACTCTACATTTAATTTTGTATATATCTTCTTTAAATCAGCAACAGACACATTGATAATGTGCTGCCAGAGTGCAAGATAACCTTTTCTTCCTGACTGCAGTTCGGCCGTTGCTGTCTGTGCTTCTTCCTTATATTCAGGATGCTCTTTTGAATAGCCTGAAGCATAAGGATATATCTCCTCAAGGTCAGACATTGTAAATGGAGGCTCTGTAGGATATTCTCCGTCAAAACTCTCATCAAAATATACAAGTTCAGGTTTGCGGTGTTTTAATTCCGTAATGATAAGACCAATCTGAAGTCCCCAGTCTCCGAGATGAACATCACCTACTACCTTATGTCCAAGATAGCGCGCTGTTCTCTTTATGCTCTCACCGATAACTGCTGAGCGAAGATGACCTACATGGAGCGGTTTTGCAACATTTGCTCCGCCGTAGTCGATAACTATAGTTTCAGGATTTTGGGCTTTTTCAAGGCCAAGAGTCTCTGATGCTGCCATCTCATTTATGTAATCAGCAAGAAATCTGTCACTGACACTCATATTTATAAATCCCGGTGCCTGTGCAACTATCTCCTTAAAACTTTCGCTGTCTTTTAAAAATTCAACAACCTCATTTGCCATCTGAATAGGAGCTTTGTGATACTCTTTAGCAGCCGCAAGCGCTCCGTTACACTGATACTGGCAGAGGTCAGGTCTGTTTGAAACACCAACCTTTGCATATTTCTTGTCATAGCCTGCCTTTTCAAAAGCAGCACTAAGTTCTTCCTGTAAGATTTCGATTACTTTTTTCATTAAAATTTATTCCTCCAATCTGTCTATTTCATCAAAAAATCCCGCAAATGTCTTTTTACAGCACATAGGATTTAATATTGTCATTCCATCACCTGCAAGTCCGGTAACCGCAAAAGACATTGCAACTCTGTGGTCATTATAAGTCTCTATACTTGTATTTTTAGGTGTACCGGGATGTATCTTTACACCATCAGGCAGTTCATTACATGATATCCCCATTTTATTAAGTTCGTCAACAATAACTTTTATCCTGTCAGACTCCTGACCTCTTATATGTGCAATCCCTGTTATCGTAACATCCGAGTCAGCAAAAGGTGCTATCGCCGCAAGCGTAAGAGCCTGGTCTGAAAAATCTGACATTTTAACTTCAATTCCCTTCAATTTACCGTCAGGTCCTTTAAGCCAAAGATTTTGTTCACCATCCCGCTCCCAACTTACAGTACACCCCATCTTTTCAAGCAGGCCTATAAACTTCATGTCTCCCTGAAGCGAATCTTTACGCATACGCTTTACCATAGCCCATTTTCCTGTTGCCGCCGCAAGTGCATAAAAATAACAAGCTGCCGAGACATCAGGCTCTATATCATAGTCCCTTGCAGTATAATTTCCGCCTCTTACACGATAGCTGTCATTTTCAAGTTTTTCAACACCCCTATGACCAAACTGCTTCATCATCTGCTCAGTCATCTCAACATATGACCTAGCCTCTCTCGTACCCGTCATTTTGATCGTAACATCATCAAATGCTATCGGCAAGACCATTAAAAGTGCACTTAAAAACTGACTGCTCCTGTCTATGTTTAAATTAACAGTCTTAGGCTCTCCGACAGCATTTCTTCCATATAAAATACCTCTTACTCTCATCGGGAAAGTATATTCTTCACCAAGCCATGTAAACTCTGCCCCAAGACCTTCAAGTGCCCCAAGAAGTTCACGCATAGGTCTTTTTCTCATCTGGTCTGACGAGTCAAGCACATACTCACCATCCCCCATTGCCGTAAAAGCCGTAAGAAACCTCGCCGCAGTCCCGGCACTGCCTACATATATCTTGGCATTTTTATTTGGAATATTTCCTCCATGCCCTTCAATTACAACACTGCACTTTTTCTCATCAGCTTCAACTTTAAATCCGAGACTTTCAAGTGCCTTTAAAAAGTGAACCGAGTCCTCACTAAACGCAGCTCCCTCAAGCCTTGATGTCCCGTCCGCCATCGCAGCGAGCAGGAGTGCCCTGTTAGTCATACTTTTTGAACCGGGAACCTCTGCCACTATATCTTCTTTTAAATATTTTTTTACTTTGTAACTTGTCATATCTTAGTCCTTATTTTTATGATGTCTAGTGTAGTGTATCAATGACATTTCGCCAAATAACTTGTATAAATTTCCATATGCTGCGTTGTCATCAATCGCCGTAGCCCGCTACGGCTCATTCTTCCGCCTTGC
>NZ_JAHLQE010000065.1 GCF_018918235.1 Eubacterium sp. MSJ-13 | reverse complement strand
GGTACAAGCCCCTTCTGATATGCTGCGATAGCAGCCAATAGTGTTATGAGCAAGTAGCGAAGGCGGATTGCGAATGTACGTTTTACAAACAGGCATAGCAATTTGATCAAGGTGTATTATATTATTAAAAATGGTTACTGTTGATTTGTAAGCTTGCTACTTGATGTCAGTATAATAATAAATAAGTTTTGCAGGGGATTACAGTCTAAATTTAATGGGCTGTAATCATTTCTTATTATATTGGATGTAAGAATAGTAACCAAAAGTAAATAATCGATTCGCTGTAAAAGGGAGGAATATGAGTCAAAAAGGAATTTTAAAAAATAAACTATTTTTATATCTGACAGAGTTTTTTGCGGGAATGTCGGTGATGGCGGTCGAGCTTGGTGCGAGCCGCCTTTTAGCACCTTATTTCAGCTCATCTCAGATAGTGTGGACAATAATAATCGGAACGATAATGATAGCCATGGCACTTGGAAATATTTATGGCGGAAAGAGTGCGGACAAGTCACCGAACCCTGACAAGCTGTACGGAAGAATACTTATTGCGGCAGTCTGGATAGCACTTATTCCTGTTGTAGGGAAATATATCGTTCTCGGTATATCAGCATTGCTTATTTTTACAGTGAGTAATAATTTTCTTATAATTGCGGCTTTTGCGGCATGTATGATAATTTTTGTATTTCCATTGTTTTTGCTTGGAACTGTCACGCCATCGCTTGTAAAATATTCCGTTGACAGCCTTGACGATAGCGGAAAAACAGTTGGAACTTTAGGTGCATTTAATACGGTGGGAAGTATTATAGGAACATTTATCCCAACCTTTGTAACCATTCCGGCAGTCGGAACATCAATCACATTTCTTATTTTTGCCGGAATACTGATAATGCTGTCTGTCGTATATTTTACACGCAGCCATACGGGGAAAAAGAAAATGACAATTGCGTCTATAATCTTTGTAATCTGCTGTTTTCTGGGAAATTCGGACTCATTTGCATTTTGGGAAAATGACCTTGCTTATGAAGGCGAATCTGTTTATAACTATCTTCAGGTATCGGAGACAGATGACAGGGTAAATCTTTCTACAAATGTGCTTTTCGGAGTGCAGTCCGTTTACATGAAAGAAGGCGGACTTACGGGAATGTATTACGATTATGCAATGGCAGCTCCGCTTATGGTCAGGGATAAAAAAACAAAAGACATGGATGTACTGATTCTTGGGATGGGTACGGGAACTTATGCTACTCAGTGCAAAAAATATTTTGGAAATATGTCTATAGAGGGTGTCGAGATTGATGAAAAGATAACGGCTCTCTCAAAAAAATATTTTTCACTTCCGGACGATGTGAAAACAACGACTTATGATGGAAGGGCATATTTGCAGGCAACAGATAAAAAATATGATGTGATAATGGTTGATGCATATCAGGACATAACGATTCCGTTTCAGATGTCGTCTGTAGAGTTTTTTACAATGGTAAAAGAGCATCTGACGGATAACGGAGTTATGGTAGTAAATATGAATATGCGTGGCAGCGGTGATGGCAATATCAATGAATATCTTTCTGACACTATCGCATCTGTTTTCAAAAATGTTTATACGGCAGATGTGGACGGTTCGACAAACAGAGAATTATTTGCGTCAAATGATGAAAATATGACTGAGACATTAAAAGCCAACATTGAAAAACTTGAAAACATTGACTTAAAAAATATGATGGGTATAGTTTCAGATAGCAGTATAAAATACAAGGCAGGAAATTATATTATGACTGATGATAAAGCTCCGGTCGAACTTCTTGGAATGAAAGTCATAGATAAGATTATTAAAGAGGAAGTGGCTTATTATAAAAAGATATATAAAGAGCAGGGGCTTGACGGATTGTTGAAAAATCTGTGATTTAACACTATAAACGAAGTAGCAGAGCAGATTGCAAATATCCCCTTGACTAAAACAAAAAAGCGGATTACATGATTGTGGCAGGTGTACTGTATTATTGATATTTCGCTAAATTTATTTTGAGTTGTTTAGCGGCAGTCAGTGATATAGTACACCTGATTTTTATGTTGGGAAAAATATCCCCTTGACAATAAAAAGTCCCTAATATATAATAGTCCTAAAATAAGACCGAAAGAGGAGGACAGTTTCTTGGACATCGAAAGCAAGACAAAAGCATTTTGTAATGCGTGGCAGAGCTTGAGTACGATATATGAAGATTATGCCAGAAAATCAGGCGTTTCATATAATTCTCTCTATATCTTAAATGCCATCCAGCAGACCAAAAACTGCACACAGAAGCAGATATGTGAAAAAACATTGCTGCCAAAGCAGACGGTAAATAATGTTGTCACGGGATTTTTCAAAAGCGGATATATAGAGCTTAGGGAACTTCCTGAGAACAGGCGTATTAAGACGATTCATCTGACTAAAGAGGGAGAGGGGTATGCAGATACTCTTATTCCACATATAAATCAGGCGAACATAGTGGCAATGGAAGTATTGACAGAGGAACAACAGGATACATTGCTTAGTCTTATGGATATATATGTTGCGGCATTTCGCAGGGAAATGTTAGGAGAATAGCCTCCTGTTTTAGACAGGAGGTTTAAACATCATATAGGTAACAGCGTCCTATATAATGAAACGCTCCGCTGTGGATGTGCACAGATGCGTAAAGTAATAGTTGCAAAAATATGCAACACGCATCTGGCACAAAAATTACTGTAAGTCTTTTATAGATTTTATGGCGAAATTAAAATAGACTTACAGTAATTTATTTAAATATATAGTCCTAAAATAGTACAGTATTGCAATATGACGAAAAGGAGGATGAAATGCGTACGGTAGATATGACAAAGGGCAGTCCGGTAAGCCTTACGGCAGTTCCTTTTATAGGAATGTGGGGCATATGGTTGACTACGGGGCTCACATGGACGGTGACGGCAATTTTTGCATTGATTCGTTATAAACATGGTGCATGGAAAACAAAGAAATTGGTATAATTAAAATATAGAATAGATAATGGCCAAAATGATTGTATGTTATATTTGCACAATTTAATAAGATATAATGAAAGTTTCGCAAATATCCATAAAATATAAAAGCTAGAAAGGAACAGCAAGATGAGGAAAGTTGTAGTTTTTGGGGCAGCAGGACATACAGGAAAATATATTACTGAAAAGATGAAAGGCGAGCAGGATATTGAATTATCTGTGTTTGTGAGAAATCTCGCAAAGTTTGAAGGTATGGATATGTCGGGCGTAAAAATAATAAAAGGTGATGCCTTAAATGCAGATGATGTAAAAAAGGCAATGGAGGGACAGGACGTATTGTTGTGTTCTTTGGAAGGTGATGTTTTGAAAATGGCACAGAATATCGTTTCTGCACTTGATGAGACATCTGTAAAACGCATAATCTGGATTACAGGAATGGGAATACATCATGAAATAACGGGTATGCGTGGAGTTATGTTAAATATGCTTGCAAAGAAAAGACCTGATTATATAGAAGCGGCGGACACTATTGCGGCAAGTAAGGCAGATACGACACTTCTTAGATGTCCGGGCATCAAAAACGGACATAACACAAAATATTTTCTCACAAAAGAAGGAGAGCAACCGGCACACAAAGATATTGAGAGAGCAGGAATTGCACAGTGTATGCTTGATATGATAAGAGATGAGCAGCTTGGTGTTAATGAGAGTTTGGGAATAACTAATTAAATTTATGCAGATAATTGCGAAACTGATTGTATTCTGTGTTAATTGCACAAATATAACAAATACTAACGCAGGCACGCTCTCGATACCTGTCACTCGGCTTATAAACAAAATGAATGCTACAGCTCGAAAATAAAATTTTCTCGCTGTTCGTTTCACTCATATAATTTTCAGAAAAAATAATTGTATGCAAGCATACATTATTTTTACATTGAAAATTACATTCATTTAGAGTACAAAGTGCTGACGGTGACAGAAGTGTACTGCTAATATTATTTGCCATATTTACACAATCTAATAATATGTAATGACAGTTTCGCAATTATCTGTCAAAGATTGTGATTAAGGAGAGTTAAATTTATATGAAAGATTTTATATATGACGCAGGTGTAAAGATTATTTACGGTAAGGGTCAGATGGATACAGTGGTTGATGAAGTTTCAAAACTTGGGAATAGAGTTCTCATTGTTCCGACAGGAAGTTTTGTTTCGGGTGGTCATTATGAGGAACTTGAGGGCTGTCTTAAATCAGCAGGAATAGAGAGTATCTGTCTTGAAGCGGTGAGAGAATCTTTGCTCAGCAATGTAAATGAGGGGATTGATATATGTGTAGAAAGACAGGTTCAGGCGGTCATAGGCATCGGCGGAGGCGTCAGCATGGATATAGCAAAAGCTGTTGCTTTTGGTGCGATGAATACAGGTGTTCCGATGGAAAAATATTTGACCTATGAGATTTCGACGGAGGGACTTTCGCATCTGCCTGTTGTGACGATACCTACAAATCCGATGTCGGGGTCGGAAACAAATGCAGATATTCAGATTACATTGGATGAAACAGGGCTTCAGGTTGGATGTCCTGTTTGCAAAGCGGAATTTACATGGTTAAATCCTGAATATATGTTGTCACTTCCTGACAAGGTACTTACTTACGGACAGATGACCGCATTTGTGCAGTTATCGATTAATTATCTTAATAACGGCCGTTCAATTCTTGCAGAGCATTATGCAGAAGGTTCAATGAAGACAATTTTAGAGGGGCTTAGAAGAAGTCTCGCAGATAAAAATGATGTTGATGCTCGTGGAACATTGCTTTTAAACAGTGCACTCAGCCTGTCAGGAATAAATGATCTCGGTCGTGAGCCAGAGTTTATCCCTTATCCGTTACAGTCTTTTGCACAGAGATATTTGGAAATTAATTATCCGCAGGCATTAACAGGATTATTTCCTTATTGGTTAAAGCATATTTACCGTGCAAGTTCAGAAAAAGGAATTTTTTACCGCTATTTTGAGGAAATCCTTGATGTGGATATATCAGGAAAAGACGAAGAAGAACTTCTTAGCGAAGTGTTGCAGGCACTTAGGAAACTTTATCAGGAATTTGGAATAGCCTTTACTTATGGGGAGATTGCAAAAAATCCGAAAGAGCATGAAAGGCTTGTAGAGCTTATAGACTCATTTGGACCTATGCCTTGTAATATCATGCCTGTCAATTCTGAAAAGTTGGCAGAAATCATAGAAGATGCAATAGCAGGCAAAGTTGATTAAAGAAGATTCAATGTAAA
This sequence comes from Eubacterium sp. MSJ-13, assembly GCF_018918235.1. Taxonomy (GTDB): domain Bacteria; phylum Bacillota; class Clostridia; order Lachnospirales; family Lachnospiraceae; genus Butyribacter. The sequence continues at coordinate 1,702 of NZ_JAHLQE010000065.1, read as the reverse complement.
ATGTAATGTATTGTATGAAAACAAAAAGAAGCGGGCATTTTCTGTCCGCTTCTTTTAACTTTTGTTCGCAGGCATTTTATGCTGTTACAATATCAATCTGATCATTTGCATCAAATGCCCTTTCCGATATAACGATGTCAGGGTTTTTAATATAAATTGTCGCAACACTTTTATATGTACCCGGAATATCTACTGCCCGAAGCACATTATCTTCTACATATTTAACTCCACTGCCAAATGTTAAAGATTTTACCCAAAATCCCATGAACGCACCTGTTCCTATTGTTTTGACATTATCAGGTACCACAAGTCCATCTAGCGTTTCCCAAGCTGATGTATCGTCTATCTTGCTGTTATCTTTCATAAGATAACCACACAGGTAACCATCGTCAAGCATTAACATACGCTCATTTTCCTCGTTTAATTTTGCAAAACCTTTTCTTAAGAGTTCATCCTTTAATGAATTTTTCCAATATTTATTTGTCTGCCACAATATCTTTATTGAGTCATCATCAAGATAATCCATATTTAATGTTACTTTTATATCATTACATTTATAATGACTTGAATTTATCGAAGTGTCATCTGATATTATCTTAGTTACTGTTTTAGGAAATACTATTTCATTCATGGCACTGTCCATAAAATACATATCATACCCATAGCTTCCCGCTGTGACTGTTGTACATTTATCTGATATAACTACTTTTTTTCGTCCATGTGGTATCCTTAAAAGTGTCTTTCCGTCCTTTGAGTATATCAGTCCGTCCACACTCTTATAATTTGGATCATTTGCCATAACTTCAAAACCGCCACTTTTACCAACTCTTTTTAGAATATTAATATTAAGTGATGTTGTAAATTTAATTTTTTTAAGTGATTTGCAAAAATATCCCAAAAAAGACTTAGGCTGATATTCATAATCTGGATCCTCATATTTAATTACTCCTATATCTCCAGGCATTGTTATATTTTCAAGTTTTTTACAGTTACAAAGTGCACCTTCACCCAGTTTTTTTACAGTTTTTGGAATAGTTATACTTTTTATTGAACTGTATTCAAATGCACCTATACCAATACTCTTTACTGATTTTGGAATGGAAATATTTTTTATTGCACACCCTTTAAATGCACCTGTCCCAATACTTTTTACTGTTTTAGGAATATTAACTTTTTCAATTCCGGATTTTTCAAATGTATATTCTTTTATTGCTGTTATACCATTTGGTAGGTTTAAACTTTTTAATGTCGGGGTATTTGAAAATGCACGGGCACCAATCCGTTTTAAAGTTGATGGCAATATTATTTTTTTTAACTTTTTGCAATCTTTAAACGCATTGTCAGGTAATGACACAACCCCCTTTTTAACTACAACTTTTTTAATATTTTTGCCCTCATACACTGTTATATTAACGGAATCTCCCATTTCCCCATTTCCTTTTACAGTGAGTACACCATTTTTAAAGCTCATGGTTACATAATGGTCATCCTGCTTTGTTTTCTTTTTTGCAGCCGAAGCATTATCAGTCTGCATAAACAGTATTGCTGCTGATGCTATGATAACAACTCCAAGCATTATACTTTGTTTAAAAGTAAACTTATTGGCAGACTTTCTGTTTCTGATAATTTTTTCTTTTTTCATACTAATCTCCATTCCGCCGCCTTCGACTGGCGGCACAAATAGTAACGAAAGTATTTCAAC
>NZ_JAHLQE010000015.1 GCF_018918235.1 Eubacterium sp. MSJ-13 | reverse complement strand
ATCGATATCATGTCATCTGAAAATAAACCGGGAATACTTAAAGTCAGGTCTGTGTGTGACGGTGTGATAGAGAAAAAAGGCTGGCTCAGGCTTGGCGGTTACAGAGTCGGGATAAGAAGCAGCAGTGGAACTTATTATTATTACGCACATCTTGACTCATACAGAAAGGGGCTTAAATCCGGTGACAGGGTGAAGGCAGGAGAAATTATAGGGTATATGGGAAATACAGGCTATGGCGACGAGGGGACGAGAGGTAAATTTCCGGTGCATCTTCATTTTGGGATATATGTGAGAGATAAGGCAGGCGAAAAATGCGTTAATCCTTATTATTTGTTAAAAAAACTGGAAAGCAGATAGCTTTGGAAAGGAAATAGATATGGAAATACAGCTTTGGAGAGAAATATTGGAGCCTTATGGTCAGGCGGTAGACGAACTTGTTGTCAAATTTAACCATATTAAGCAGGAATACCAGAATGCGAGAATGTATTCGCCGGTAGAATCTGTTTCAGGAAGAGTAAAGAGTATATCGAGTATCTTAGAAAAGGCTCAGAGAAAAAATGTTAAGATAGAAGAGATAGAAGATAAGATAGAGGATATTGCAGGAATAAGGATAATATGCCAGTTTGTTGAGGATATAAATACAGTTGTCAAGATAATAAAAAAGCGAAGTGACCTTGAGGTAAAACAGGAGAAAGATTATATAACAAACAGTAAGCCGAGCGGCTATAGAAGTTATCATGTAATAGCTTATTATACAGTGCAGACTATTTATGGACCTAAAAAACTTGAGGTGGAATTTCAGATAAGAACACTTGCGATGAATTTCTGGTCTACTATAGAACATTCGCTTCAATATAAATATAAAGAACATATGCCGGAGGATTTAAGAAAGAGGCTTCTCAGTGCGGCAGATGCGGTAGGTGTTCTTGACAATGAGATGGCGTCAGTCAGAGATGAGATAATGGATGCACAGAATCACAACAGGCAGAAGGCTAATATAATAGCAGATATAGTAAGAAGTATAGAAGAACTTTACTATGTCGCAAATAAGAGGGAAGTTGAGAAGATTCAGGACGAATTTTATAAGATATATAAGCAGAATGATATGACGATGCTAAAACGTTTTAACAAGCAGCTTGATATAATAGCTGAGACATACAGGGCACAGAGTCTTACGGCACGCAGTTACAGTGTGACCAGAGGTCACGGTGCATAAAGTTTTTTGAAAGGATTTAATAAGATGAAGATTTCAAGAGGTGAACTTGGATATTTGGAGTACAAGAAAAAAAGAGCCATAGCCGGAACGATAGCAATGGCTGTGATAGGTATTATAGTATTTCTTGTGGGATTTTTTTTGAATAAAATGTCAAACAGGAACATATTTACTGTTGTTGCTGTACTGTTTGCACTTCCGGGGGCAAAATTTCTTGTTGCGTATATTGTAGCGTTTCCGTATCATACCGTTGGAAAAGAAAAGTATGACATGGTAAAAAAGCATGTGGGCGATGGTATGCAGTTATATACGGATCTCGTTATCACATCATCTGAGAAAGTGATGAGTCTTGACTTTGTGGCTGTCGGAAATAATCAGGTCATAGGGCTTACAAGAGATAAAAAGGTTGAGATATCATATATAAGAAAGTACCTTACAGATGGTGTCGCAAACTGGGGTGACAATTATAAAGTAAAGATAGTCGAGAGTGAGAAACTGTTTTTAAATGAGCTTGACAATGTAAAAAAGGTTGAGACAGATGAGGAGCAGGAAGAAAATGTAAAATCTTATATAGTTTCGCTTATTATATAGTGAAGAGAGGCAGGTAACGGATGAGAGAGATAAGTATCAGTTCGGTTGATGAGGGGCAAAGGCTTGACAAATATCTTGCAAAATATATGCCTGAAGCACCAAAAAGTTTCTTCTATAAGATGATGAGAAAGAAAAACATTGTCTTAAATGGAAAGAAAGCGGCAGGAATGGAAAAACTTAATAATGGCGATACGATAAAGTTATTTCTTGCAGATGATACTATTGAAAAATTCAGAGGTGCTGATGAAGAAAAAACAAAAACTGTTCATGATATGAAAGATAAACAGCTTAAACTTGATATTATTTTTGAGGACGAGGATATACTTGTTATAAACAAGCCAGTTGACATGCTTTCGCAGAAGGCTGACAAAGATGATATCTCCCTTGTAGAGCATATTTCATGGTATCTAGATAAGAAGAAAGATAAGGAAAATGCAGAATTTGAGGGTTTTAAACCGGCAATCTGCAACAGGCTTGACAGAAATACGAGTGGTCTTATAGTTGCAGGCAAGTCGATAAAAGGTTTGCAAAGTATGAATGAGATATTCAGAGAGAGAAAACTAAAGAAATATTATCTGTGTATCGTAAAAGGATATGTTGACGGTTTTAAACGGATTGACGGTTATCTTACAAAGAATGAAAACCACAATACGGTAAGTATCTCAAAAAAAATGACACAGGGAGCTTACAAGATAGTTACAGAATATGAACCGCTTGCTTACGGCAGATTGCAGGGCGAAAGTTATACACTTTTAAAAGTTCATCTTGTAACTGGAAAATCGCATCAGATACGTGCACATTTAAAAAGTATAGGACATCCTATAGTTGGAGATTCAAAATACGGCTACAAGGATGTGTACAAGATATTCAGGAAAGAGTTTGGATTAAGACATCAGCTTTTACATGCGTGGAGACTTGAACTGTCTGATGATGAGATAGTACCTGACAAGTATAAAAATAAAGTATTTGAAGCGGCGATACCCGAGGAGTTTTCTGATATACTTGAGGGAATAGGCATAGATAAGAATACGAGTGTATTGTATCATTGATATTTCGCTAAATAACTTGTATAAATTTCCATCTGCTGCG
>NZ_JAHLQE010000124.1 GCF_018918235.1 Eubacterium sp. MSJ-13 | reverse complement strand
CACATCCATTTGTGGAATATTTTAAATTCCTTAAGCAGTTTGAGGATGAGAATACAGTTGCAAAATATACGATTCCGGCACCGGCACAGATGTTTCAGCAGATGATAGTTCCGCAGAATATAGAAAAAACAAGAAAGTTTTATGCGACAAATGATGAGCTTATCAAAGATATAGGAACGGCATATCAGGAGGTTATCAGGCAGTTTTATGATGCAGGCTGCCGTAATCTGCAGTTTGATGATTGTACATGGGGTGCGATTGTCGGAGATGCTGCGAAGCAGAGATATAAATCTCTTGGTCTTGATATAGAAGATGTAAAGGCACAGCTTTTGAAGGTAAACAATCTTGCACTTGAACAAAAGCCGGAGGATATGGTGATAACATCGCATATATGCAGAGGAAATTATCATTCTACATTTTTTACAAGTGGACCATACGATTCAGTGGCAGATTATGTATTTGCACAGGAAAATGTAGATGCACTTCTCTTGGAATATGATGATGAGAGATCAGGCGGATTTGCACCACTCGCAAAGGTTTCACCAGATAAAAAAGTTGTACTTGGACTTATAACTACTAAAAAACCAGAGCTTGAGGATAAGGAAGCTGTAAAGGCAAGAATTGAACAGGCATCAAAATATATTCCGCTTGAGCGTTTATGTTTAAGTCCACAGTGTGGATTTGCTTCCTGTGAGATTGGAAATAAACTTACAGAAGAACAGCAGATGAAAACCTCTGTCTGTTTTTTTGCCTTTTTGTGAGGTAGAAAATATAAATAAGCTATGTTATAATATTTGCAGTAAAGGTATTTACATATTTGGGAGGCAGAGTTTTATGGATGAAAGATTAAAAATGCAACTTGATTTTGCATTGGAGATAGATAAAGAAAAAAATATATTCAGACAGACGCATTTGTCAGGACATGGCAGGAATGAGAATGATGCGGAGCATGCGTGGCATATGGCAATCATGGCGTATCTCTTAAAAGAGTATTCTAATGAACCGGTGGATATTGGAAAAGTCATGCTTATGTGTCTTATACATGATATAGTGGAGATTGATGCCGGAGATACATATGCATATGACGCAGAAAATCTTAAGACACAGAAAGCAAGGGAAGATGTAGCAAAAGAGAGGATATTTTCAATACTTCCTGAGGAACAGAAGGAGGAGCTTATAAAATTATTTGATGAGTTTGAGGAATTTGAAACAGCAGAGGCAAAATTTGCACATGCGATGGATAATCTTCAGCCACTTATTTTAAATAACAGTAACGGCGGTGCAGATTGGAGAGAGCATGGAGTGACGGCAAAGCAGGTATATGGCAGGCAGAGTAAAACAAAGCTTGGTTCAAAGCGTCTTTATGAGGTGACGGATAAGCTTATACAGGAAAATATAGAAAAGGGGAATATAAAAAATGAATATTAGAAAAGCAAAAGAAAAAGATATACCACGACTTATAGAATTGTTGGAGCAGGTGCTTCAGATACATGCAGATATAAGACCGGACATATTTATTCCGGGGACTACCAAATATACGAATGATGAGCTTGCTAAGCTTATAAAAGATGACACAAAGCCGGTATATGTTGCTGCGGATGATGAAGATATATGCATGGGATATGCTTTTTGTCAGTTAAGAAAACAGCCGTTTTCAAACAATATGGTGCCGTTTAAATCATTTTTTATAGATGATCTATGTGTTGATGCATCGACCAGAGGACAGCATGTGGGGGAGAGTTTATTTGAATATGTGAAAAGTGAAGCGAAAAGATTAGGGTGTTATGAGGTGACGCTCAATGTATGGGCAGGAAATACTTCGGCAGAAAAGTTTTATGAAAAGATGGGGCTTAAAACGAAAGAAAGACAGATGGAATATATATTGTAGCCAAAAGAAGGTGACAGTTTATTAAAATAAGATAAACTGTCATCTTTTTTATTGACACATGACAGGGTGTCATATATAATTGCGTTTATGAATATGACAGGGTGTCATATTTGTTATATTGTAATTTAAGAAAGGAAAAGTAAAGACAATGACAAAAATGTTTGTAAAAAAGCCGTATCTTACTCTAGTGGCTATTGTTATAGTTCTGGCATTTGGTGGTGTCAGTTTAAGTAAGATGCAGACAAATCTTATGCCTGATATGGAGATGCCATACCTTGCAGTTATCACTACGGAGATGGGGGCTTCACCACAGAAGGTACAGGATAATGTGACAAAGCCCATAGAGGATGCACTCGGCACGATAAGCGGAGTTAATAAGGTGACGAGTACATCAAGCAGTAATTATGGTATGACAATGCTTGAGTTTTCAGATGATACAAATATGGATTCTGCCTTGGTAAGAGTGTCAAAGGCATTGAACTCACTTGACCTGCCTGATGACTGTGGCACGCCTAATATCATGGAGATAAGTGCAGATATGATGGCCACAATGGCAGTAAGTGTCGGTTATGATGGTAAGGATATTAAAGATATTACGGCATTTACCGACAAGGTTGTCATTCCTTATCTAAAAAGACAGAATGGTGTGGCAAGTATCACTGAAACAGGAAACATAAATGACACTGTAGAGGTGCGCCTGAATCAGAAAAAGATAGATAAAGTAAATAAGGATATCCTGACGCATACAAATAAGAAATTAAGGGATGCACAGAAAAAGATAGACAAAGCTAAAAAGAAATTAGATGAGGGAAACGCTAAATTAAAAGAGCAGGAAGGGAAATTGAGCAGTAAGCAGGATGATACGACAAGTAAACTTGCAAAAGCTTCTGTAGCAATGAATCAGGCTCAGGCTATGAAGGCTTCCTATGAGTCTACACTTACAAGTTTAAAGGCAAATCAGACAGCACTTTCAGCAGAGAAAAAAGCGTATAAAGATGCGAAGATTCCTGATACATACAAGTCATTGAATGGAATGTTCAAGACATTTAATGAAAAGCTCGGTGAAGCAGCGAAAATGAGTGGGATAACCATTCCTTCAGATGTTAAAGATGCCCTTGATAATCCGGATGAGTTTAACAAGTTTAAAGAGTGGCTTACAAAGATGGGACAGGGGGAGTCCGTTAAGAAACTTACTATTGCATCAATGACAAAGGTTTACAATATTGCGGAAGTAAGAATGCCTCAGATAGATACAGAGCTTGCAAACTTAAAGACAGAGATAAAAGTTGCACAGGCGATGGTTGACAAGATAAATGAGAAGATGAAGGGCATGGATAAGAAGCAGGAACAGGCAGTTGCCGGAGGTTATCAGGCATCGGCAGGTTTTGGTTCAGCGCAGGCTCAGATGCAGGCTGCTAAAAAAGAGATATCAAATGCAAAGAAAGAACTTAAAGACGCACAGAAACAGCTTGATGATTCAAAAGATGCAGCACTTGAAAATGCAAATCTTGATGCACTTCTTACACTCGACACATTGTCACAGCTTATCACGGCACAGAATTTCTCAATGCCTGCCGGATATATCGATGACAAGAACGATGACCAATGGCTTATCCAGATAGGTGAGAACTATGATAGTGCAAAACAGATAAAAAACATGGTGCTCACAAAAGTAAAAGGTGTGGGTTCTATAAAGATATCCGATGTTGCAAATGTAGTGACAGTAGACAATGTCGGAGATCAGTATGCAAAGATTAATGGCAAAGATGCCGTAATGCTTGCCATCTATAAGTCAAGTACAGCAAGTACAAGTGATGTGACAAATGCGCTTTCAGATTCATTTAAGGAGCTTGAGGGAAAATATAAAGGTCTTTCAATCACACCTTTAAGCAATCAGGGTGATTATATAAAGAATATCATTTCAAGTGTACTTAGCAGTATCGTCATGGGTGCGGTACTTGCCATTATCGTACTCGCACTGTTCCTTAAAGATGTAAGACCTACCATAGTGGTAGCTTTCAGTATTCCGTTCAGTGTACTCTTTGCACTTGTGATAATGTACTTTACTGGAATAAACATAAATGTAATGTCACTTGCAGGTCTCTGTCTTGGTATAGGTATGCTTGTTGACAACTCGGTCGTAGTTATGGAAAATATCTATCGACTCAGAAACAAAGGACTTTCAGCACCGAGGGCAGCAGTTCAGGGAACAAGACAGGTACTCGGCCCTATAATCGCATCGACTATCACAACTATATGTGTATTCCTTCCTATGGTATATACATCAGGAACAGTAAGTCAGATGCTCATACCGTTCTCATTTACGATATCATATTCACTTATCGCATCACTTCTTGTTGCGATAACAGTCGTACCTACTATGGGTTCGGTACTGCTTAAAAAAGTAAAGAATCCTGAGCATAAGATTTTTGATAAGATAAAAGATGCGTATGGAAAGTCACTTGAATTTTTCCTTAAACATAAGGCAATACCACTTATCATTGCAGTAGGACTCCTTGTTGTATGTGTATGGAAACTTTCGGGTATGGGTCTTGTAATGATGGACAGCATGGAGAGTAATCAGATTTCCGTAAGTCTTGAAGTTGACAAGAAAACAAGCAAGCAGAATGCATATAAGACTGCTGACGAAGTAATGGCTGCGATAATGAAGGTCGATGGAATCGACAAAGTAGGAGTAACGGACGGGAATGCAAGTGCCATGGCAGGCTCGCTTGGCGGTGCATCGGACAATTATACAAGTTTTACTTTTAACATAATCACAAAGAGTGATATCAAAACTACAAAGCAGTTTAAGAAGATAAGAAAGACTATTGAGAAAAATACAAAAGACATAAAATGTAAGGAACTTACGGTTTCATCATCAGCACTTGGAAGTATGGGAAGCATGATGGATCAGGGGCTTGAAGTCGATATATATGGCGATGATATGAATAAGCTTATAGATATAAGCAATGACTTTAAGAAGATGATGAATGACATTGACGGCTGCAGTGGTGCAAAGAATGGTCTTGAAGACGCTGACAAACAGATACATCTTACACTTGATAAAAATAAGGTTGCAAATGCAGGGCTTACTGTAGCAGGAATATACCAGCAGCTTGCAGCACGCATCAATACAGATAAAACATCAATAACATTGAATGTCGATGATACAGATATAGATGTCAAACTTGTAAATAAGACAGATGAACTTACTTATGAGAATCTTATGAAAGCTGAGATTACAGCTACTACAAAAGATTCAAATGGTAATGATAAAAAGAAAACTTACAAACTTTCAAAATTTGCCAGAAAAGCTGAGGGAAAGACAGCACAGACTCTCTCAAGAGAAAATCAGTCACAGATGCTTACAGTTTCTGCTGATGTAGACGAGGATGAGAACGCGACACTTCTATCAAGACAGCTTCAGAAAAAGATTGACAAATATAAGATGCCCGATGGATATACGGCAGAGATAGGTGGTTCGTCAACGCAGGTAAATGATATGATGATGCAGCTCGTTCAGGCACTTGCACTTGGACTTTTGCTCATATATCTTGTAATGGTAGCACAGTTCCAAAGTCTTCTCTCACCATTTATCATTATCTTTACGATTCCGCTTGCATTTACGGGCGGCATGCTTGGACTTCTTGCATTTGGCCAGTCTATCTCGGCAATGTCGATGATGGGATTCATGATTCTTATGGGAACAGTTGTAAACAACGGTATCGTATTTGTTGACTATGCAAACAAATTAAGGATTGGCGGCGTTGAGAAGCGTGCGGCACTTATAGGTACAGGTAAGACTCGTATGCGTCCTATACTTATGACGGCACTTACAACGATACTTTCAATGAGTGTTATGGTATTTTCACAGGATGCAGGAAATGCTATGCAGCAGGGTATGGCGATAGTTGTGTGCTTCGGTCTTATATATTCAACATTTATGACACTTTATATAGTGCCTATAATGTATGACATCCTCTATCGTAAACAGCCGAAAGATATAGATACAGGAAGTGATGATATGGATGATATTCCTGATGAGGCACAGGATTATCTTACAGATGGAGAGTAAATATCTGATATAAAGTAAAAAGGATTTATAGCAGCAAAGTAAGATAATAAGGCAAGAGAATGGAGTTTTAAATATGCCAAAAGAAACATTTTACAGGCTGCCTGATGAAAAAAGAGAAAGGATAATGGCTGCCGCTGAGCGTGAGTTTCTTGAAAACCCATTTGAGGCGGCATCTATAAACCGTATCATAAAAGAGGCGGCTATACCAAGAGGAAGTTTTTATCAGTATTTTGAGGATAAAAAAGATATATTTCTTTATATTGTTGATACGCACAAAAATGAAGCATTCAGTTTTGTTGAAAATTTCATAAAAGATTGTGATGGTGACATATTCGCATTTATGAGAAAAGCCATAGATTTTATAATATCTGCGGGATTCAGTGATAAGATGAATGGCATGAAAAGAATGTTTTCACAGCCCTGGGTGTTCGATATGATAATGAGTGACAGGATGAAATGGAAGATGGAAGAAGCCAAAACACCAAAAGGCATAATGTTTAAATATATAGACAAAGAAAGTCTGAATGTGGAAAGTGATAAGGAGATAATCGATCTTATAAATATATTTGCATCGATAAGCCTTGGACTTTTTTTCAAGATTTTCATAATGGGA
>NZ_JAHLQE010000131.1 GCF_018918235.1 Eubacterium sp. MSJ-13 | reverse complement strand
TGCTATCGAAAGTGCAGGCTTGTTCAATGTATCAATTATTAATTATTCGTTGTACTAGAAGTTAGGAATACTTATCTGCGTTCAAACTCGGCTGCAACATCTTTTAACAGTTCCCGTATATTCAAGTGCTGTGGACAGACTTTTTCACACTTGCCACAGCGAATACACTCACTTGCTTTTCCATTATGAACTGTATGTACCTGACCGTAATAATAATCTGCATTCCAGTCGTGGAACACCTTCTTTGCATTAAGACAAGCAAAAAGATCAGGAATTGAAATGTGTTTAGGACAGCCCTCGATACAATAACGGCATGCCGTACAAGGAATCATGTGTTTAGAATGGAATACATCTGCAACTGCCTTTACTGCCTCCATTTCCTTTTCATCCAGCGGTTTAAATTCTTTCATATAACTAAGGTTGTCTTTCATCTGTTCCAGATTACTCATACCAGAAAGAACCATCATCACACCTTCAAAACTTGCCGCAAAACGCACTGCATAGCTTGCTGTACTGCCGCCATTAAGATCGTCAAGGATCTTCTTTGCATCGTCAGGAAGATTTACAAGGTTTCCACCTTTTACAGGTTCCATGATCATCATAGGTTTATTATATTTGCGACAGACTTCATAACATTTCCTGCTCTGTACTGCCGGATCTTCGTAGTCCACATAATTAAACTGAATCTGTACTACCTCAATCTGCGGATATTCTTTTAAGATTTCCTCAAGAACCTCTGCTTTATCGTGGAAAGAAATTCCAAAATGACGAATCTTTCCCTCATCTTTTAATTCAAGTGCTGTCTCGTAAGCATTACATTCCTTAAAATGTGCAAAAATATCCTTTGACTGTGCGTGCATAAGATAAAAATCAAAATACTCTACACCGCACGCTTCAAGCTGACTTTCAAAAAATGGGCGTATGTCTTCCTGCTTATTAAAATAAGGCATTGTCAGTTTGTCTGTGAGGATATATTCCTCTCTTTTATGCCTGCTCGTGAGACATTCTTTTAATGCAAGTTCACTTTTTCCCTCAAGATATCCATGAGCTGTATCAAAATAATTAAACCCCTGCTCCAAAAATGCGTCTACCATCTTTGTAGCTTCTGCAATATCAACATCTTTTCCATTTTCAAGCATTGGAAGTCTCATACATCCAAAGCCGAAATTTTTCTTTACTTCATCAAAATACATAACAACCGTCCTCCTATATTTTCTGCTGTTAGTCCAAAAGTAAATCTACTGCTCCGGCTTTAAAGGTCCATAAAAGTAACTTGATGTTGCACCGCCATCTATAAGGAATGTTGAACCCGTAATAAATGCTCCTTTATCGCTCATAAGCAATTCTGCCACATTTGCGACTTCGTCCGCTGTTCCCGGTCTTCCCGCCGGACACTTTGCAAACATATTTTTATAAAAATCTCCACGAGGGCCGTTAAATTCATCTATTGCAAGCGGCGTCACGATAATTCCCGGTGCAATTGCATTTAATCTCGCACCACGCTTTCCCCATATAACTGACTGCGCCATCACACGCTTTTCATTACATCTATTAGCAAGCTGATATGCGTGAAGCGTGTCTTTTATGTTCTCTTTCTGTAAAATATCAAGCCTTAACAATTCCTCAGCAGGCGTTATTGCTAATGCCTCGTCTTCTGCTGCCGTAAGCTGTGGCATCCTCCATCCCGATTGACTGGATATCGTCACACCAACACCGCCTTGTGCTATTACTTTTCCGACTTCTTCCAATAAAACCGCTGTTCCGTATAAGTCAACCTTTAAAATTGACTCAATAGGAGCCTGACTTGGTGAAACGCCTGCACCATTTACAAACATCTTTATATTACCATATTCCTGTGCTTTCGCAATAAAATTTTTTATAGAATCCCTGTCTGACAGATCCATCTTGACCGGTTCTACATCAAATCCCGCATTGTTCATTGTCTCTGCGATAATCTTTGCATTCTGAATGTTTTTGTCACCCATAACAATTTTCTTACCGTATCCCATTCTTCTTGCAATAGCCATTGAAATCTGTCCCGCACCCGTTACTATCATTACATCTTTTTTACTCATATTTTTTCTCCTTATCATAACTCTTATTTGCAAACATAATCTTTCTATTTTTACAAACCCTCAGTCTTCTTGACTTTCCCATACAATATTTTTACATTTGCACAACTATAACCTGATTAACTTTTCCATGCAATATTTTTATAACCACTTATATACTCTTTTTCGCCCATTCCGTTACAGCTTTTTCTGACTGTGCGGCATCTGCACCATGAATTGCAATGCCTGTTCCAAAAGATGCACCTTTACATATCTTTTTAAGGTCACGCTCGCAACTTCCAAGTCCGCTTCCCTCATGCGTCATAAGTGCCATTACCTTTTTTCCCGAAAAATCAAGTTTTTCAAGCTGTGTAAAGACTGCAACAGGATAAGTTCCCCACCAGCAAGGGCCACATACAAATATATTTTCATACAAATCAATATTATCAAGATACTTCTTTAATTCAGGGCGGGCATTTTCATTCAGTTCCTTTTTTGCCTCCTCAGTACATTTATTATAATCCTTTGAATAATCATCGACTGTTTCAATCTCAAAAAGGTCACCGCCGACTGCTTTCTGAATAAATTCCGCACATATCTCCGTGTTTCCTTTTTTCAGGTCAACAATTTTTCCGTTTACATAATTTTCGCCTTTTCTTGAGTAGTATATTATTAAATTCTGTGCCATAACTGCCTCCTTGATTTGTTTATCAGGCAATTGCAAAATTAGTTACATGTTTATGTTAACTTCGCAAATGCTTGTTGTTTTATTTTTTGTCTGAATTAAGGATAATATATGAGCAGATGACAATCAATTCTTTATACTTTAGTTATTGATTAGTTTTGCTTATCGGTTTTCCTACGGACGCTATGAAAGGGAGCATTATTCTACGCTCATGGACGCTTTCGCTCAAAGAACTGCGTAACGGTACATAAGCGGGCATAACACGCCCGCTAAGTACCGACGCAGTTCAAACGCCATTCGGTCGGAATAATACTCCCTTTCACGGCTGTTTACGATAAATTTATAAAAGTCAAGCAGATATTCGCGATCCGCTCCCCGACGTCATTTAGCCGAAAATCAACAGGGCAACACACTACCTGCTACCTGCTCATAACAGAATAAGCTTGTACCCTCCTGATACAAAGAAATCCCCACCCACCACTTATTGCTTTGTGCAATAGAAACGGGTGACTCCCTTGATAACGTTAAAAAACACATACCTATTTGTAACAAACAAAGTATGTGTTTCATTTTTACTATATTTATATTTCACCTTTAGCAGACCTCTGTCCCTGTTTCTACATCCGGTTCTTTATGCAGTACCGATACAAATGTCATTTTCTTGTCTATAAGTTTTCCTGCGATGGCTACGCCTTTTCCCATTGTAAATGCGGCTACTACTGTTCCTATTCCGAGTCCGAGAATTTTTCCGAGTGCAAAGTATGTCAGGCACGCTGTTACAAACAGACAGGTTACATCAAATGTAATCTTTACTCTTGAATACGGTTTGTTTATTATCTCTGACAAGTCTCTCGGAAACAAATCTGTTGGGATTATCGGCAGTTTACAGCGGTTCGATAATGCGATTCCAAAACAGAGTATTATGTAACTTAACACAAAGTAAAATATTCTGAGCGGAATTGACAATGGAAGTTTTGTTATCCACAATTCATGTATATCCATCAGTTCTCCAAATAAAAAGCCTGCCACAAAACTGAACAGATACGATGGAACAAATCTCTTTTTCAAAACCATAAGTGTTATTACAAGAAGTCCCTGAAATATGTATGTCCATGTTCCAAGTGATAATTTTGGAAATACCTCACTAAATGCGTACGGCACACTTGATATTGCCGATATTCCGGAACCCGATTGCAGCATAAGCAATACGCCCATGCTGTTTATTATGATTGCCAGAATAAGTGCTGCCTCTCCTCTAAGTATAAGTCTTTTGTCTTTCATTTCTTACATCTCTTTTCTTTTTTATTGGATTTTTTCCGCATGAAATTATAGTCCTTTTTTTAGAAGATGGCAAGTGGCTTACGTAATTTTTAATCCAACCAATTATCATTTATCAAACCATAACACGATAAATCCCCTGCCGCTTACGAAACAAACAATAATGCAAATCACTGCTCGTTCTCCATCTTAAACCTATGTTACCAATTTCATTTATCATTATATAAAAACATATAAAACAAATAATAAAATT
>NZ_JAHLQE010000146.1 GCF_018918235.1 Eubacterium sp. MSJ-13 | reverse complement strand
CCCACTTATTGCTCTACGCAATAGAAGTGGGGGACTTCCTTGATAGTGTTAAAATAATATTCTGCAGCTCTCATAAATTATCATCTGATAATATAGACTATCAATCGGATATTAACAATCCACTCTGTTACTTGATAGTGTTAAAATAATATTTTGCAACACTCGTAAATCATTATCTCTGGTAATGCAGCCTTTAATGCGTTTCATCATATCCTAGCTGTTATTATTCTCGTCATTTAGCGGGCTGGCATTATTCTCACCATTTATCTCGGCGTCATCATCATATTGTTCCATATCCTCACGCATTTCATCCTCCCCATGCATTTTAGGATGAATAACCCTGTAAATAATCGTGTAAGCATAAAGAAGCAACGGAATCATTATCGTCATCCCCACACTCGCCATAAAAAGCCCATGAGCCTGCGGCTTAGCAAAAATCGCCGCCACAAACGAAGCTATATACATCCCAACAAGAAGTACACACATAATAATAGCCGCAATCTGTTTTACCTTCTTCAATCAACTCACCTCACAATCCTAATCTAAAATCCATCTCATATCACAATTTACTAATACAGAAATCTGTTTTTATATAGTAATCTATATTTCAAATATCACTTACAATCACATATACAAATATACAAATATATCTATCACACTTTTCTTCTAATTCCCACTTATAATTTCTTTTCTATTTACAAATATATCTCGCCTTATAACCCCCATCATATCATCTTCACTTATATTCATATAATCATAATCCCAACAACCTCAATAGCGAAACTCTCAATACCTGTAATTGATCGTAACGATATAGCAGATAATGTTAGCAGGCATTCTTGTCGCCGTCAGTACTTAGTTGGCGTCTTATGCCAACTTATGTACTGCTACGAGCGACATATAGCGAGAGCGTGCCTGCGGTATTATCTGCTATATCGTTACAATCCTCACAACCTTTCAAGAGTTTCGCTCTCAGCCTTAATCTTTTTAATATATTCGTTTATAGTCCTCTCATACCCATTATCCGATGGCACATAAAACCTGCGTCCCACAAGTTCATCCGGAAGATACTGCTGTCTGACATAATGATTCGGATAATCATGTGCATATTTATATCCCATCCCATGACCGAGTTTTCCTGCACTTTTGTAATGTGCATCTTTAAGATGATCCGGCACTCCGCTTATCTTTTCATTCTGAACAGACTGCATAGCATCATCTATAGCCATTATAGCAGAATTACTCTTTGGTGCTGATGCCACATATGTTGCCGCCTGTGCAAGCACTATCCTTCCCTCAGGCATACCAAGTCTTTCTACCGCCTGTGCCGCACTTACCGCTATGACAAGTGCCTGTGGGTCTGCATTTGATACGTCCTCGGCTGCACATATCATTATCCTTCTTGCGATAAATTTCACATCTTCACCAGCATAAAGCATCCTCGCAAGGTAGTATACAGCCGCATCCGGGTCTGAACCACGCATACTCTTTATAAAGGCAGATATTGTGTCGTAATGATTGTCCCCTGTCTTATCATATCTTACAGGTCTTTTCTGTATGCACTCCCCTGCGACTTCAAGCGTTATATGAATGATGCCGTCATCTCCTCTGTCTGTCGTTAAGATTCCAAGCTCAATGGCATTTAAAGCTGCCCTTGCATCCCCGTTTGCCATGTCTGCAAGAAATTCAAGTGCACTATCATCTATCTTTGCACTGTATGAGCCCATTCCTCTCTCTTTGTCATTTACGGCACGAAGTATCAGTTCTTTTATATCCTCTGTCTCAAGTGCTTTTAACTCAAATATCCTCGACCTCGATATAAGAGCACTGTTTACCTCAAAATACGGATTTTCAGTTGTCGCACCTATAAGAATGACCGTTCCGTCCTCTACAAACGGTAACAGATAATCCTGCTGTCCCTTGTTGAACCGGTGAATCTCATCTACAAAAAGGATAGTTTTTTTGCCATACATCCCTGCATTATTCTTGGCTTTCTCTATGACTTCCTCCATATCCTTTTTTCCGGCACTTGTCGCATTTATCTGTAAAAACTCTGCACTTGTTGTGTTTGCGATAACTTTTGCAAGCGTTGTCTTTCCTGTTCCGGGAGGACCGTAAAATATGATGGAGCCTAGTTTGTCAGCTTTTATCGCACGATATAAAAGTTTGCCTTTCCCGACAATATGCTGCTGCCCCACCACCTCATCAAGCGTTCTCGGTCTGAGCCTTGATGCAAGCGGAGATTCATCCTCTTTATTTTTTTCACGCATATAATCAAATAAATCCATGACTTACTACCTTTCTAAAAGATTACAGGGCTGCCGTCAAGCATTGCAAAATATATTTCCTCACTGTCATCTATCCCAGCCTTGCCTGCCGTCGCTTCTATTATCTTTTTCTTTAGTTCCTCACATTTTTCAAGCGGTACTATAAGTGTCATTGTAACCTTATCCGTATACTGCGTATCTGTTATCGTTATGTCCATATTTGCAGCAATATACTGCAATTTGCCCACACCGTTGTAATCAGTGTCTATCACAAATTTCTTTCCGGCTTCCTTGGTTATGATACTGCTGTTTGCAAGTCCCTCTTTTGTCGCACCAGAATACGCCCGTACAAGTCCTCCTGTGCCAAGAAGCGTTCCACCAAAATATCTCGTAACGATAACAAGGATATTTATTATGCCTGCTCCCTCGATAACTTCAAGTATAGGCTTTCCTGCCGTCCCCTGCGGCTCTTTGTCATCACTGCATCTTTTTGTCTGACCATTTTCACCTATAACATATGCAAAACAGTTGTGTCTTGCATCCCAGTATTTTTTTCTTGTCTGCTCAATTATCTCAAGAGCCTCATCCTCACTCTCTACCTTAAACACATTTGCTATAAACCTTGACTTTTTTTCAACTATCTCCCCTGTTCCACCTTTATAAACTATCTTGTATGCTGACATCTGCTCCTCCGTACATTCTGAAATTGTGCAAACATTGATACTGCCGCACTGACTATAACTAAACCATAAAAATTTGAAGCCCTGCTAAGAAGCATTGCTGATACTGCAATGCTGTGTCCCATGACCGGTGCGAAAAGTACCACGAAAAATCCCTCGTTTGCTCCGACTCCTCCAGGAAATGGAAGTATGTCTATACAGACCGACACAAAACTTTGAAGCATGATTATCTCCAACACAGAAAATCCACTGCCGCCAAGTGCCGTATAGACAAACCATGTTACCGCAAAGTACGAAATCCTCTGAACACAGGTCGTAAGAAATACGATGACCGCAACTTTGACATGGGTACGCATATACACCGCCCCCTCTTTGTATGACTCAAGCAGAGCATCTAGCTTCTTTTCTGCCCTCTCCTTATGCCTTACTATATGTAATTTATGCAAAAGCCATGTTCCCATATAAGCAAGTTTCTTTGCTCCTGTCTCCGAAAAAACTATGATGGAATACAAAACTATGGAAACTACATTTACTGCCATTCCGACAATGAACAGCCACATATATCCGCCGATATATTTTACGGCAAAATCAAAATGGAACAAAAATACATACAGCTCAAATACAACAAGTACGACTTTGTATATTATCGTCCAGAAGAGAAGTGTCACAGAAGATGCCCCTGCGTTTATCCCCTCCTCATGCATATAATATACCTGCATAGGCTGTCCACCCGATGCCGACGGTGTTATCGCATTAAAGAAAAATCCGATAAATGAATATTTTATACATTTTAGTCCCTGTTTTTTGAAATCAAGTGAATGTAATATTATCTGCATGGAAACTCCTTCCATGATAACATACATAAGTGCCGCAAGCATCGAAAGAACCATATCAAATTTCTTTGCACCCTTCATCGCATTTAATATGTCATTTAAGTCCTGGTCTTTTAAAAGCACATAAAACACCGCCGCTAAAAGCACCGCCATAAACATTACATTTAAGTAGTATTTTTTATTTTTACCCATTATTTCTCCCATCCTATCACTCTATTATCCATTTGTGAAGCATCTATCCTAAAAAGCCCGACAAGCAAATCTTTTAACCAGTGTCTCTACTTTCGTTCTATTTTTATACGCTAAATTCTTATCTGTCCATCCCCATTTATAAGATACTTCATAGTCGTAAGTTCCCTAAGTCCCATAGGTCCTCTTGCATGAAGTCTCTGTGTTGATATTCCTATCTCTGCCCCAAATCCAAATTCACCGCCATCGGTAAATCTCGTTGAACAGTTTACATATACGCAGGCACTGTCTATCTCCCTCTGGAATCTTTCAGCATTATTCAGATCATTTGTGATGATACACTCTGAATGTCCCGTAGAATATTTTGATATATGCTCTATGGCTTCATCTATATTATCTACGACTTTTACAGCCATGATATAATCGTCAAACTCTGTCGCATAATCAGACTCTGTTGCCTCTTTTATGCTCTCTCCCAATATCTCTCTTGTTCTGTCGCATCCTCTTACATCTACATCAAACTTTTTGAACTCCTCCATAAGCCTTGGAAGGAATTTATCTGCAACTGACCTATGCACAAGACATGTCTCAAGTGCATTGCATACGCTCGGTCTCTGAGTCTTTCCATTATTTGTGACAGATACAGCCATGTCTATGTCTGCACTCTCGTCTATATAAATATGGCAGTTTCCGCTTCCTGTTTCTATCACTGGCACTGTGGCATTTTCTACTACCGCCTTTATAAGCCCTTTTCCTCCCCTTGGGATAAGCACATCTATATATCCGTTCGCCTTCATCATCTGGTTTGAACTCTCTCTTGATGTATCTTCGACAAGCTGGATCACATCTCTTGGCAGACCACATTCC
The DNA here is from genome assembly GCF_018918235.1 of Eubacterium sp. MSJ-13. Classification (GTDB taxonomy): domain Bacteria; phylum Bacillota; class Clostridia; order Lachnospirales; family Lachnospiraceae; genus Butyribacter. Next base: position 2,739 of record NZ_JAHLQE010000146.1, on the reverse strand, counting down.
TCTACGGATTCCCTCATGATGTCCATAAGTATCTTATTTGAGTTTATCGCCTCCTTGCCGCCTCTTAATATGGCTGCATTTCCACTTTTTATGCAAAGCGTTGCGGCATCGACCGTAACATTTGGTCTTGACTCAAATATAATGCCTATGACACCCATCGGAACTCTTGTCTTTGTGATCCTCATTCCGTTTGGTCTTGTGTACCCTTCAATAACCTCACCCACAGGATCATTTAACCCAGTCAGATATATACATGCATCCGCTATGTCATTTATCCTTTCAGGTGTAAGCCTTAATCTGTCAACCATAGCATCTGTTATTCCATTTTCCTTTGCCATAGCTGTGTCTTTCTCATTCTCTTTAAGTATAACCTCTATATTTTTTCTAAGATTTTGAGCTATCCTCTCAAGAATCTCATTCTTCTTTGCCGTCTTTGCCGTTGCAATGCTTTTTTTTGCAGCCTTCGCTGCTTCGCCTAACTGCTCGATATAATTCATCTGTTTCTCCCCTCCATAAATATTAACGATCTATCCATAAAAAAGTCTTCAAAAAAATGATAAGTTAAAAATTTGTTACTATCAACCTCTACGGTACTATCAGCAACAATTACAACCAATTTTAATCAGTCAATAACTTTTGAACATGCGACTGCTATAGAACCTGCTCCTATATGACATGCGATACTTAACGACAACGGATATACATCTACCTGCTCTACACCAAATTTTTCAATCACCTGCTGCTTTAATTCCTCTGCTGCCTCAGGATTTTTTGTATGTGCGATCTCCATATGTATGTTCTCCATATGGTCAGTACCGCCAAATCTTTTATTTATATCATCCTCGATAGCAGAAAGCATCTTTTTAACACCCTGTTTTTTAGTCTTTGCGATCGTAAATGCATCAAGTTTTTCTCCCTGAATAGTAAGAACTGGTTTTAATCTTAAAGCAGAGCCGAGTGCTGCCGCCGCAGGTGTTATCCTTCCGCCCTTTTTAAGATATTTGAGCGTATCAAGCATTATATATATACTTGACTCAAACTTAACTCTCTCAAGTTCTTCTTTTATCCTTTCTGCCGTAAATCCTCTTTTTGCAAGTTCTATGGCATCAAGTACTGACTGACGCTGTGTGACCGATATCCTCTGGTTGTCAACAACCTGTACTTTACCATCATAATCATCTGATAACATCACCGCCGTGTGACATGAACTTGACAGCCCGCTGGACATAGGTATATATACAACCTCGTCTGCACCCTCAAGTGCCTCATCCCACATTTTCATAACATCTTCAGGTGATGGCTGTGATGTAGATATATCAACATCACTTTCAAGTTTCTTAAAAAACTCCTCCTGTGAAAGACTTATCTCCTCAAAATATGTCTTTCCATCAATAAGAAACGGCATAGGTATGACTCTTATACCAAGTTCCTTTGCCTCTTCAAAATTTATACCGCTATTACTATCCGTAATAATCGCAACCTTACTCATATCAACCTCCGGTCAAAATTTCTATACGTTTGTATTTTTATTTTTGTACTTTATAAAATGATTGAAAAAAATATTTTCCAAAATAGATTATATCCTAAATCATATTTTTTTACAAGAAATTAGGTAAAATGGAGTAATGTGGCTTGTAGCTTAAACAGTCATGTAGTATCATATGAATACAGCAGAAACATATAATCATTTCTGAATAAATAAATGAGGTAAAACTTTATGCATAGATTTTTAAGAGCTGTCGGTTTCAGCAATATTTCATCAAAACAGGATATGGATAAACTTCTTGGTCTGTCCATGGATAAACCATCTGTCAGCAAACAGATATTGGTAGGCGACGGCAAAAAACTCACTGAGCTTAGTCGTGAGTTTGCACATAATACAGGTATAACCATACGCGGAGAATATGATAAACTAGGCTTTTTTCATGTTGACCATTATTTTCCATATTGCAGCAGTTCACTTATCACAATGCGCACAGATGTCACGATAAACAAACGCGTTGACACGAATGCCTATACCGGTATGTGTGATGATATACGCATGGCAGTGTCTGTGATTTTTTATCTTCAAAATTCAATCGACTATATAAAACTTAAATTTACTGATAATACGCCACATCGTGCAAACCTTGCACTCTCAGGACTTTCTCTTGAGGGACGTATTTTACTTGGAATACAGAAAACTGATGAGAGTATCAATAGAAGAAATAACGAAATACGAATGAGAAGACAGCTTTTATTACAGGCAAAAGAGGGAAATCAGGACGCTATCGACAGTCTCACGCTCGATGAGATAGACCTGTCAGGCAGACTTGGCAAGCGCATCATGACAGAAGACCTGTATTCTATCGTTGAATCAAGCTTCATCCCATACGGCTCGGAATCTGACAACTATATGATAATCGGAACGATATTAAACTGGTCACTAACAACAAATCCTTACACAAACGAGGATGTTTTCCAGCTTCTTATAAATTGCAATGATGTTGTCTTAAATATTGCCATAAACAGAAAAGACCTTGAAGGCGAACCTATGATAGGCCGTCGCTTCAAGGGCATTATCTGGATGCAGGGGCATGTAGATTTTATTTCAGCTAACTAGTACAACGAAAATTAAGTTGTACTAGTGTATTGACCTGTTGATATTTTGCCAAATAACTTGTATAAATTTCCATCTGCTTCGTTGTCATCAATCGCCGTAGCCCGCTACGGCTCATTCTTCCGTCTTGCAGACTGAAA
>NZ_JAHLQE010000119.1 GCF_018918235.1 Eubacterium sp. MSJ-13 | reverse complement strand
CCCCCACTTATTGCTCTACGCAATAGAAGTGGGGGACTTACTTGATAGTGTTAAATTAAAGGCTGACAGACAAAAGATTGCCAGATATAAAAAAACTTCCACAAAAATGTAAAGTGGAAGTTTTTTATTTTATAACACTATCAAGGTTTTTATTCTGCGAGATATTCTTCATAGATTTTTATAACATCGCTCATGGCTTTCGGTCCCGGAGCACCTATTGTATTTCTCTTATCCACGCAGGTTTCCATACTGATAGCATCGTAGATATCCTCCTCAAACACAGGACTTATGGCCTTATATTCATCCAGAGTCATCTCTCCGAGTGAGATATTTTTGTCGATGCAGTAAAGTACGAGCTGACCGATTATTCCGTGTGCATCCCTGAATGGAACGCCATGTTTTACAAGATAATCTGCTGCGTCGGTAGCGTTTGTAAATCCGCCTTCAGCACTTGCACGCATGCGGTCCTTATTAAATGTCATTGTATCGAGCATTCCGTTGAAAAGAACGATACATCCTTTTGTTGTGTCAATGGCATCAAAGACAAATTCTTTATCTTCCTGCATGTCTTTATTATATGCAAGTGAGAGACCTTTCATTGTTGTGAGAAGTGATGTAAGTGAGCCGTAAACTCTTCCTGTTTTACCGCGGACAAGCTCAGCGATATCAGGATTTTTCTTCTGCGGCATGATACTGCTGCCTGTTGAGTATGAATCATCAATTTCGATATATCTGTATTCATTTGTGTTCCAGATAATGATCTCCTCGCAGAAGCGGCTTAAATGCATCATAATGATTGACATCGCACATGAAAACTCGATAAGGTAATCCCTGTCGGAAACTGAATCCATGCTGTTTAATGTTGGTCCGTAGAATCCGAGAAGTTCGGCTGTACGCTCTCTGTTCAACGGGTATGTTGTGCCTGCGAGTGCACCTGAACCGAGAGGGCAGTAGTTCATACGTTCATATATATCTTTGAGGCGTGAGCGGTCTCTTTTAAACATCTCAAAATATGCACCCATATGATGAGCGAGAGTTATAGGCTGTGCCTTCTGCAGATGTGTAAATCCAGGCATGATAGTATCGATATTCTCTTTCATTATCTTTAAGAGACTTTCCAGAAGATTTTTTAAGAGTTTGTCCATCTCTAAGACTTCTTTTCTTGTGTATAGCTTCATGTCAAGGGCAACCTGATCGTTTCTGCTGCGGCCTGTATGGAGTTTCTTGCCTGCGTCGCCGACACGCTCGATAAGATGAGCTTCGACAAAGCTGTGTATATCTTCGTGCTCCTCATCGATGATGAGTTTGCCTGAACTTATATCCTCAAGGATAGATTTAAGACCTTTTATTATCGTATCTTTTTCATCATCAGAGATAATCTTTTGTTCAGCGAGCATAGTTACATGAGCTATACTGCCTGTGATATCTTCCTCATAAAATTTCTGGTCAAATGAGAGTGATGCATTGAAATTGTGCACGAGTTTGTTTGTTTCCTTTGTGAATCTTCCTCCCCAAAGTTTCATATTGCTTGTTCCTCCGTTTCGTAGAATAGTTATGTATCATATATAAAGTTTATAGATGCCTGTATCATTAAAATACCGAAATGGTCACACCATTTCGGTATTTGGTAATTTGTACAAGTTAAAGTGAGAAGTAAGCTGTTTAAGATAGTTATTAGTCCTCAGCTTCAGGCTCTCCGTCAGAAAACTCGATATAATCGTCATCAAAGTCGTCTGAATAATCATCAGGATCGAACTCTTCAAGGTAATCAGGTGTAAGGTATTTGTATACTGCATATGCTATACCTGCAACTGCTGCAACAGCACCGATGATCGCAAGAACAATAACGATAGTGTTTTTATTCTTCTCCTCAAGTTCCTTTTTGTGTAATAATTCTGATACTTTTGCTGCGTTGATCAGATCTTCAAATTTGTTGCTCATAATCCCCATCCTTTCTTCTTTTCAATTGATAATATAAAGTTTTATCATTAAGGCTATATACAAAAAGTTTCTGCCCTGCCTTACTCATATAGTATATCATATGATGAAAATGATATCTAGTAGTAACACGATTATTTTTTTTCAAGTTTTGCAAATGAGGCCATCATTTTGCGGGTGATTCCATTGTCAAATTCAACTGTGACCATATAGTCGCCTGAACGCTCTGTCATATCTTTTACGGTACCCTCTCCAAACTTGATATGTGAGACTCTGTCACCTGTCTTATAATCAGGTGTGTGAGAGGATGCTTTGGAGGATGTATTTCCAAAACCCTTTCTTATAAGGGGATTGTCAAGTAATCCTGCTTTCAAGTCGTTATGTTTCTGCTGTTTTACTTTATTCTCTGCAAGAGGGTTCCAATTTGTAGTATCAGGTTTTTTATAGGAAGGCGTCTGCTGCATCTTAGGTTGCGTCTTTAAAAAATCTGCTGCACTGTAGCTGCCGGCAGGCTTTGATGTGGACTGTGTAAACTGCTGTTTTGCTGGTCCTGACTGTTTGATAAGATAGCGTGGTATCTCATCAATAAAGCGTGACGGTCTGTAAAACTGCATTTCACCATTTCTGAATCTTGCTTTTGCACAGCTTATCGAGAGTTTTTTCTTTGCTCTTGTTATACCTACATAACAAAGGCGGCGTTCTTCTTCCATCTCCTCGGGATCATCACCGTTTACTGCCATATATCCCGGGAATATACCGTCTTCCATACCTACAAGATAGACATAAGGAAATTCAAGTCCTTTGGCACTGTGGAGTGTCATAAGAAGAACAAGATTATTGCCTTCGTCCACATTATCAATATCAGCGACAAGGGCTATTTCCTCAAGAAAACCGCTAAGAGTAGGTTCTTCATCATCACAACTTTCTATATAAGAAGCAATTTTATTAACAAGTTCTTCGATATTTTCTATACGGCTTCTTGCTTCCTCGGTATTTTCTTCTTCGAGAAGCCTTACATATCCTGTTTCATCTATGATTTCCTTTATAAGGTCATCGAGACCATAGCCATCCATCTGCATATTTCTCTTAAATGACTCGATGAGATTTACAAATGAATTTATTTTACCGCTGCTTCTTTTTATACCATCTATATAGTCACAGTTTTGTAATGCACCATAAAAACTCAATTCATGTTCAATGGCATAGGATGTTATGCGGTCGATAGTTGTAAGACCGATACCTCTTTTTGGAACATTGATTATTCTTTTTACAGAAATATCGTCAAGTCCGTTTTCTATAGTTCTAAGATATGCGAGCATATCCTTTATTTCCTTACGCTGATAGAAGTTTACTGCACCGACTATTCTGTAAGGAATGTTGTTTGTTACAAGCTTTTCCTCGAATATACGTGACTGTGCATTTGTTCTGTAAAGAATAGCAAAATCTTTGTAATCTGCCTGACCACTTTTCGTAACGGCGGCAATTGCAGCAGCAATTGAAGAAGCCTCATCATAATCTGAGTCAAACTGTGAAAGGTATATAAGGTCACCTTTTTCCTGCTCTGTCCAGAGTGACTTATCTTTTCTGACCTGATTATTTTTTATGACAGCATTAGCTGCATCAAGAATATTCTGTGTTGAACGGTAGTTTTCTTCAAGCTTTATAACCTCTGTTTCAGGATATGAATTTTCAAAGCTGAGGATATTTTTTATATTTGCTCCACGGAATCTGTAGATAGACTGGTCATCGTCACCAACTACGCATAGATTGTGTAATATTTCACCATTATCGCCTCTTGTGCTTGCAAGAAGATGGATAAGTCTGAACTGTGCGGTATTTGTATCCTGATACTCGTCTACCATTATATATTTGAACCTGTTCTGATAATACTCAAGAATATCCTGATTTTCCCTGAACAACTGCACTGTTTTACAGATAAGGTCATCAAAATCAAGGGCATTGGCGTCGTGGAGCCTGCGTTCATATTCTCTGTAAGCCCGTGCATAGATTTCTTTCTGGTAATCGCCCATAGCCATCTTTTCATATTCTTCGGGAGTGATAAGTTCATCTTTTGCAGAGGAGATTACACTCATAAAGGCTCTTTCCTTATACTTTTTAGGATCGAGATTAAGATATTTTATAATGTCACGCATAAGTGTTTTCTGGTCATCACCGTCATAGATAGTGAAACTTCGTGAGTAACCGAGAGCTTCGATGTTTCGTCTTAGGATTCGGACACATGTAGAATGAAATGTGCTGACCCATATATCATCAGCGTCTTCTGCGAGGAGTGATCTTACACGTTCACGCATCTCGCCTGCTGCCTTATTTGTAAATGTGAGTGCAAGGATATTCCAGGGTTTTACCCTGTATTCGTTTATCAAAAAGGCAATGCGGTGGGTTAAGACTCTTGTTTTGCCGGAACCGGCACCTGCAAGTATCAGGAGAGGTCCCTGAAAATGTTTTACGGCTTTTTCCTGTTCCGGATTTAAACCTTCTAATATATTCATTATTTTCCTCCATAATCATTGTCTGGCATATTACACCAGTGTGAACAGTGGCTTTTTAATTAAGATTGTCACGATATTTTTTTGCATTTTCAAATATTTTCATTAATTTGTCTGCATCACCTGAACTTACGGCATTTTTTGCATCTGTAAGTGTTTCAATATATTTTTCGAGAAAAGAGGTTATGGCATCAGGATTTGACAGGCAGATATTCTGCCACATTTCGGGTGATGATGATGAAATACGCGTTATATCCTTTAGGCCTCCGGCTGCAAGTCTGCTGTAGCTTCCGTCAGTATCCTCTTTTGCAACAGTATTTATAAGTGAAGCAGAGATAAGATGGGGAGCATGGCTTATAGCTGCCGTTATCCTGTCATGTGTTTCGTAATCCATTATCTCACAGCGTGAGCCGGCTGAGATAATGAAATTTTTAAGCCATAATGTATATTCTTCTGGTGTTTCGTCGGTTGGAGTAAGAATATAGTATGCATTTTTCAGATATGATGAATCTGAGTTAGCATAACCTGTCTTTTCGGAGCCTGTCATGGGATGTCCTCCGACAAAATGTCTTTTAATACCGAGCTTTTCTATGGCATGATGAATATTGCCCTTTACACTTCCAACATCTGTAATAATACATTTATCAGATATATATGGAGTAAGTTCTTTTAAATAAGCTATATTTGTAAGTACAGGTGCACACAAAAAAATTATGTCACACTTTGAAAAATCGCAGAGAGATGTACTTATTTCACTGAGAATACCATCATTTTTTGCTGCCTCAAGTTTTTTGTGTGGTTTTGTTTTGTAATAATTGTATGCGATTATATGAGAATCTGGATAGAGTTCTCTAAGAGCATGGGCAATGGAACCACCAATAAGTCCAAAGCCTACAAATCCAAAGTTTTTTAAGATAATTTGTTCAGTCATGATATAACCTTTCATAATAGTCCTGATTTCAGTATAAAATACAATACCGATAAATACATTATTTATTCTAAGCTAGTGAAAAAATCATGTCAACAAAAACCAATAAAACTTTACACCTATGTGAAAAAATAGTATTATACTATGGTGGAATCTTTTCGCAAAAAAGTATTTTACAGTTGATTTTTAGTTGGAGGAAAGTTATGAACACTTTACGCAGATATGTAAAAAATGCAAGGGATATATTCCGCATTATAATAGGTGCAGTGGGAAGTTATGTTGGAGTTGTTTCCAACATAATAGGTGCAATTATGGGAATCCTTGCATCAGTTATGGTGATTGGCGGAATCGTAGGTTTGTGTGTATACGTCAAAGTCCTGCCGATGTTTACAGAGGCAAGAGAGGAGGTATTTGACAAACTGGTTCATCTGAGTGAAGCTGATTTTGTCATGAAAGAAGATACAGTAGTATATGATTCCAAGGGCAAAAAGGTAGGCTCAGTAAATGCCGGAAGTTATAAGTATGTGAGTATAAATGATACATCACCATATATTTATGAAGGATATATCGCTGTTGAGGACAAGCGTTTTAAGACTCATGGAGGAGTAGATCTTGTTGCGACCATGAGAGCTGGTGTCTCTCTTTTAAGACACAATATGCAGATAACCCAGGGTGGAAGTACCATAACCCAGCAGGTTGTAAAGAATAATCTGCTCACTCAGAGCAAGAGTTATACAAGAAAGATAGCCGAAATACTACTTGCACCGACTATCGAGAGTAAATTTACAAAAGCACAGATAATGGAATTTTACTGTAACAGCAATTATTATGGAAACAAGTGTTACGGTGTAGGAGCAGCGAGCAGATATTATTTTGGAAAAGAATGTGCGGATCTTGAACCGCAGGAGGCAGCTATGCTCATAGGACTTTCAAATAGTCCGTCAGCGTACAATCCTGTACTGCATCCAAAGGCTGCTTTGAAAAAGAGGAACAGTGTGCTTAAAATAATGTGCAGGGAAGGTGTTATAACACCAAAGGAATACAAAGCATCTCTGAAAAAGAAATTAAATATTAAACAGTTATCTGAAGAAGGCGGGGACAATGAGACATATATTATAAGCTATGCGATTCATTGTGCGGCTGTCTCACTTATGGAAAAGGAAGATTTTAAATTCAAATATGTCTTCAGTTCAAAAGAAGAATACCAGAAATATAATAAAAATTATTCAAAAGTATATACTGAAAAAGTTGAAAATATCCGTTCAGGAGGATATAAGATATATACATCAGTAGATATGAAAAAACAGAAAAAACTACAGAAGTCAGTAGACGATGGACTTGCTTTTAATAAAGAAAAGGATAATGATACTGACAAATATGCGCTTCAGGGGGCAGCAGTCTGTATAAACAATGAGACTGGCTATGTGGAGGCTATAGTTGGAGGAAGAGGAAAAGATGATCAGTATAACAGGGCGTATCTTGCAGCCAGACAGTCGGGAAGTGCGATAAAACCTCTTATAGATTATACTCCGGGATTTGAATCAGGATTATATTCGCCGTCAACGATAGTAAATGACCATAAATTTACAAACGGACCGTCAAATGCAGGAGGCAGTTATCATGGAAATGTAAGGATAAGGGAGGCTGTTGCAAGGTCACTAAATACTGTTGCATGGCAGGTACTTGACAATATCACTGTTAAATATGGTCTTTCATTCCTTGATAAACTTCATTTTCGCAATATAAGCTATATAGACAATGACAATATGGCACTTTCACTCGGAGGTTTTACGGAAGGTGTGCGTGTTGTTGATATGGCAAAAGGATTTTCCACACTTGCAAACAATGGAAGTTTTAGCGACAGAACATGTGTGAAAAAGATAGAGCATGTATCGGATGGTATTGTGTATAAGAACAATAACGAAAAAGATCAGGTTTATTCAGAAGATGCGGCATGGATGATGACGGATGTTTTAAAAGGCGTATTTAATGAGGAGTATGGTACAGGACGCAAGTTAAAGCTTGATAACGGACAGATATGTGCAGGTAAGACAGGTACGACAAATTCAAGTAAGGATGTATGGTTCTGTGGGTACACAAAGTATTATACAACAGTTGTATGGGCAGGCTATGATACACCGAGGGCAATGCCAGGGGCATCAGGAGCGTCGATTCCGGGAGTTATTTGGAAAGATTACATGGATAAGATCCATAAAGGTTTAAAACCTCAGGATTTTACAATGCCGTCTACGATAAGTCTTGCAAAATATGACAGTGCTGGAAATATCATAGAGGGAACGGCTGTTACGGGCAGTAAGACAAGACCGGCAGGCATGGATTATTTCTCAAAAACTATCCTTGCTGAGAAGGCTGAGGATGTTCAGATACTTAAAGATAAGCAGTATCAGAAAAAAGTTCTTAAGGCACTCAAAAAATTTGAAAAGATGTATATAAAAGATATAGCGGACTATTATGATCTTGAAAATAACTATAAAGAACTAACAAATATGATTTCAAGCATTGTAGATGATGATGTCAGAACTGAGTATGCTATAAGGGCAAGAAACAAATACGATTCATTAAAAGATGAAACGGTTGATTGGAAAAAGGTTGTTAAGGCTTATGAGAAACAGCAGAAAGAAGAAAATGAAAGACTTGCAGAAAAGAAAAAGAATGATTCTGAAAGGGCGATAAACAACCAGATTTACAGAAACAGGATAAATCTTGCCAGAACAAGGATAAAGAGAATGCACGGATATGTCTATCAGCCGTCAAATATGCAGGTTCTCATAGACTCAGCAAAACAGGCACTTGATGCATGTAAAGGATATACAGAATATTCAAGCCTTAAAGCGATGTATGATGAATATAAGGCAGAACTTGAAAATCTTCCAACAAAGGCTGAGTATGATAGAAAAGGAACTGTGGTACCGACGGAGGAGCCGGTAGAGACAGAAACTCCAGAGGATAGTGAAGAATAGAGGAGGAATCAGAAAATAATATGGAAGAAAATAAAAATGATATTGACGAGCTTGTAAAAAGTATTGACTCCTCCTTTAAGGAGATGTCACTTAAGGATATTGTCGCTGCCCACGAAGATTATTTTGGGACAGGGGACATTGATTTTGATGATGATGATATAGCAGAAAAACAGAAGAACATTGAAAAAACGGAACCGGAAGAAAGTGATATTAAGGCAATCAAAGAGAAAAATGATGATGTTATTAGGCAGGCTCCTGAAGAAGATATAACTAATAATGAAAAAAATGATGAGGATATTTCGCAGGAGGATGCAATAAGGAAACTTTTGGGAAAAGAAAAAACGGATGCGCCTGAAGAAGATGTGTCAGAGGAAAAAAGTATGGAGACGGTGGCACAGCAGTATGCAGGCGATGTAGAAAAAAAAGAATCGACCCGTGAAGAAAAGATAAAAATGGCAGGGCGTATAGGAAATTGGTTTCAGACATTCTGTTATATGAGGATACCTGTAATAGGCTTTATATATATACTTGTACTTGCATTTAGTAAAAAAACTCCTGAAAGCAAAAAGGAATTTGCAAGAGGATATATTCTTTACAAAGTGCTTGTCTGGATATTGGCAGTCGTACTGTTATATTGTCTTTATAAAGTTGGTCTTGGATTTGTAGAAGGAATGTTATCATTTATTAAAGAATAGTGCACTAGTTATTTAGCTGAAAGTCAGAGATACAGCACACTACAAATAATAACGAAAGTTGGGATATTATGAATAAATGCAAAAATGTATGCATATTATTAGGAAGTCAGGATTTAGAGGGAAATACTGCTGCAATGTGTAAAAATGCAGCAGCATTTCTTGAGAATATGAAAATTAAATACAAGATTTATGATCTTTATAATGAAGAAATGGATTATGTACTTTTTGAGATTGTAAGATATGATGTTGTCATTATAGCAACGCCGATACATTCTTTTTATTGTAGTGATGCAGTAAAGGAGTTTATGGACATCGTATTTGAAGATGAGAGATTTTTAAGCGATGCAGAAGAAGACAGTGCACAGGTAAAATGTGGGATAATGGTCTCTCATGGATATGATGAGGCGTACGCAGCAGAGCCATTTGAAACAGGCTTTTCAAGGTGGTGCGAACATGTTGGACTTGATTATTATGGGAGTTTATCGATTAGAGATACAGGCGATAAGGAAGTATTCTCCAGGGCTGACAGTCTTAAAAAAATAGAAATGTTTGTAAGTGGCATCTGTGGAATTAGTGATGAAAAAACAGAATGGTATATTTCAGGTGAAAATTTTTACTTAACAGATGCATGCGAAAATAAAAAGACATTTGACAGACTGTTTAATCTGTACATGTATGAACTTTCTGCTTATGCGGAATGGATGGGGGAATGTATGACGGATGATGCGGTTTTTATTCCAGATAAACTTTCGGAATATTATGAGATGGAAGAAAAGAAACCATTTATAATAAAATATAAAGGCAGAACGGCAGGTCTTGTTGTATTTTTATTTCCTGACAGGAAAAAGGAACATGATGAAGCTGACTTTTATATAGAAGAAATATTTATTTTGAGAGCGTACAGGAAAAAGCATATTGCAGCGGGAATAATAAGGGAACTGTGGAAAAAAAATCATGGAATCTGTGCCGTGTGTGCATTAAAAAAGAATGAGGTTTCAGTAAAATTTTGGGATAAAATAATAGAAAACTCAGGATATGAATATACGGTTGAAGAGGAGGAAGATATATTTTTTTATAGAATAAATGTTAAATGATATACTAAAATTTATAAATGTAAAAATTAAGTTAAAAAAGTAATATACAACTTTAATTAAGCCGTTAAAATTCAGATTTTGATTTACAAAACTGATTGGGATATGATATAATAAATTGACTTTTATTTTATAAAGTCAAATAAAAAGGGGATTTAATATCTAAGGAGGCAAAATGAGAACAAATTTATTAAAAAGAGTAGGGGCAGTTTTATTAACAGCGGTAGTAACAGTAGGAAGCGTTTGGAGTGCACCTAATGAGAGTAAGGCAGCAGCAAATGATTATGTAAGTATTTACTCAAGTGGATGGGTAGAAGCAGGAGCATATGAGGAAAAGTCACATGAATTTAATGTAAGTGGTGATAAAAATACATATGCACTTATATATTCACCGGCAGTGGCTGCTGGAACGGTGACATATTATAAAGACGGGATATATGAGACGGTTGTTCCGATAAACACAGATGATTGGCAGTATTCGTCAACAACAGGATATTATTGCTGGGGAGATACATGGAAAGCGACAAGTGATGCTACATATAAAGCTGTGATATCGTTTGAATCGTCAACATATTATGACCTTGAGGTTTTATGTGATGCAGGTGAAAAAGCAGAGATAAGCAATACAAAACTTACAGTGACAGAAGGTTTTAGTCATAAGCTTTCAGTTACAAATGCGACTGGAAAAGTTAATTGGTCTACAAGTAATAAAAAGGTTGCAACGGTATCTTCAAGTGGACTTGTAAAAGCTAAGAAAAATGGTTCAGCTACTATTACTGCGACACTTTCAGACGGTACAAAGCTTACATGTAAGGTTTCGGTAAAGAAAAATGTATATTCAAAGAGTAAATTACCTGTATCATCTGTAACATATGGAAAAACAGGTGTTGATGTATATAAGATTTCTTATGACAAAAAAGGAAATCTTGTTATGAAAGCAAATATCCTTAATAATTCATATCATACTGATACAAAGATTAAAAATCTTAAGATTACAGTTAAAACACTTACTGGAAAGACAGTAGCAGTATATTCTGTAAAAAATAAAAAGATTAACATCAAAGCCGGCGGAAAGAAAGGTTTTACATTTACGGTAAATAAAAAGAATGTAAAGATTAAAAAAGCTGATTTAAGAAATATCAGTATACCTAAGACATCAGGAACAGTTATGTATAAAGCATTTTAGTATGTAGAAGTTAAGTTATACTATATGTATGATATAAGGTAGCTAAAATTAAATACATATAAAAAATAGAACTTCACTGTTTACAGAAAAATATCTGTAAGCGGTGAGGTTCTATTTATATATTGGGTTAAAAAGGCTTAAACAATGATAAAACTTAAATGTTTTTGTATAATTGTCAGCTATACGATTTCCTTCATGGTAATCTTAAGCATTTCATTAGAAATATTAAGGGCATGGTCACCGATACGCTCAAAGTCGGTGAGCATTTCGGAAAACAGAATACTTCCTTCGTCAGAGCAAAGTCCGGATTGTATTCTTTCATACATATTATTTCTAAACTGTACGGTCATATCGTCAATTTTTTGCTCCATACAGATGACATTTTCATGCCACTTTATTATATTATCAGGCTTTTGAAGAAGCATGTTCATTGTTTTATCGCATATATCCTTAATCTCATCAATTTCATAGCTGGCATTTTCTGAAAATATAATATTTTTTTCCTGTATCATTTTTGAGTAACCGGCAATATTTATGGCATGGTCGCTTATCCTCTCGATATTGCTCGTTATGGTGTAGAAAGAATTAAAAATCTGGCTGCCGGCTTTTGTGGCTTCGTGTGTAATGGCATTTGTTATGTAGCGGGATATTTCTTTGTTCAGAAAGTCAACATATTCCTCCCGTTTTTCAACATTCTCATATTTTTTTATATTACCGTGCATAAAAACATCAAATGCATCATGTATATTTTCTTTTGCCATTTCGGTCATTCGTGAAAGTTCATTTCGTATTCCTTCAATACAGATGACAGATATCATAGTGGTTTCAGTGTGTACATTTTTAGGGTCTAAAAGATATTTTACAAACATACCGTTTTCGTCCTGAACAGTATGTTTTGAATCTCTCAATATAAGAGAAGCTATTTTGGGGAGTAATGTTCCAACAGGAAGGAGCAGCAATGTTGTAACAATATTAAACAATGTGTGAAGATTTGCGATCTGTGCAGGGACGGCATTTGGCGTTATATTCTGTATTATGCTTATAAGAGGGGTGATAAGGCACAATATCGTAAATATTACAGTTCCAAAAACATTAAACATTATATGTATGAGCGTTGTCCTTTTTGCATTGGTATTTGTTCCTATAGATGCTAATAGTGCAGTTATACAGGTGCCGATATTTTGACCAAAAAGGATAAAAGCTGCGCTGTTAAGTCCTATAACACCGCTTGCGGCAAGTGCCTGAAGTATTCCTACAGAGGCCGAAGATGACTGTATTATTGCAGTGAATATCATACCCATGAGAATTCCGATAATAGGATTTTCAACCTTGGCGAGTATGTTTACGAATGTCGGCTGGTTTGCAAGAGGTTCCATAGCTGAACTCATCATGGTCATACCGATAAATAAAACTCCAAGCCCTGCGAGGATTTCACCGAAATGTTTAAGTTTTTCATTTTTCTGGAAAACAACTGCGGCAACGCCTATAAAAGCAAAAAGAGGTGCAATGGCTCCGACATCAAGGGCGATAAGCTGTCCGGTGATAGTCGTACCTATATTGGCACCCATTATTATCCATGTTGCCTGTTCAAGATTCATGATACCTGAATTTACAAAACCGACAACCATAACGGTTGTAGCTGATGAAGACTGTATTACAGCAGTGATAAGAGCACCTGTCAGTACCCCTATAATTCTATTTGATGTTATCTTTTTCATAATATCTCGCATCTGGTTTCTTGCGGCCTGTTCAAGTCCGTTGCTCATCATCTGCATTCCGTAAAGAAAAAGGGCAAGACCACCGAGTAAGCTCATTATATTTGTGAGACTCATATTGTATAATCCTCCTAAAATAAAGTACGCAAAATAAATTCAGTTTAACACTGAATTTTATAATATAAAAATTTTTTTGAAATTTTCAACAGAGTGAAGAATTTAGAGAATGTATAAATTTTTTTCTTGCCATCAGATTTGTGAATGTGAATGATAACTTGTTCTTTTAGAAATTTTATTATTATATAAAGATATTCAGAGCTTAGCAGTGAATATCCTAATAACATTAAAACAGGTATAATAAAAATAGAAAATTTAAAACCTTTCGATTGACTTTGGAAACGGTTTATAAGCTGGTTTATCTGAAATGATTCAGAGAAAACAAAAGTATCTGTCATGCAGAGAGAAAATGATTTATAGACTATATTATCAATATTCTCAGAATTATCTGCAGCAGATAAAACTTTTGAGTCAGCGGTATTGAGTGAAAGAAAGGAACAGCGGTTATTATTATATGACATAAATGATGTGTCATTTGTCAGTAATGAATCTGCACAAATCCCTGGAATAAGGAAAAAAAGTATGAGAACAAACTGTAATATAATTTTTTTCTTAAAACACATACCGGGAACTCCTTCCTAATACAAATGATACCTATCTGATTGTAGCATTTAAAAATTGTTTAGTCAATTTTTTGTTGTGTATGAAGTGAGTTATATTAGTGTAATAGACAAAGTCAAGCGGATATTCGCAATCCGCTTTGCTACTTGCTCATAACACTATTAGCT
>NZ_JAHLQE010000016.1 GCF_018918235.1 Eubacterium sp. MSJ-13 | reverse complement strand
ACTCTCGAAATCACATTCATGCTCAATGTATCAAAGATTTAATTTTCGTTGTACTAGTATCAGGAATGGAGAAAAATATGGATATTTTACAGGAAGTGGCACTTGCCATTATAGGTTTTGCCGGAGGGGTTTCAGTTGCAGCAGGAACATTTGCACTTATCACTGCACTTGGGATTGTGCCAAGACTTGCAGCAAGGATGGGAGTTGCCCAGCATGTATATAAACTCGAAAGTGCCATAGTGCTTGGCGGAACGATAGGAAGTCTTTTGTCAGTATATCATTTTCCTATGAGGATAGGAGATGTCGGTATAGTTATATTTGGCATATTTGCGGGAATATTCGTAGGATGTCTTTCGATGGCACTTGCAGAGGCAGTAAAGGTGTTTCCGGTATTGTGCCAGAGAATAAATCTGACTTACGGAATATATCTGCTCATAGTCATGATGGCAGCAGGAAAATGTCTTGGAACGTTATATCAAATGTATTTTGAATGGAGTGGGAAATGATATTAAGACTTGAAGTTTATTTATTATTTGTGTAAACAAAGATATGGCATAGCTATGGAAATGAGGTAAAAAGATGAATGAAAAAAATAGTAATGAGCCAAATATAGGAGCGGTCTTAAACGAGAAAGATAAAAATAAACAGAAGGAAATGTATAATAAGTATGTGGAAAATATGACACCAAAGTCAAACGGCTGGCTTAACTGTCTTAGAGCGTTTCTTGTCGGAGGTGCGATATGCCTGCTCGGAGAAATCTTAAATAATGTATATGCATCATTTGGAAATGACAAAGAGATTTCAGGAATGTATACGACAATAACGCTGGTAGGAATAAGTGTAATTCTTACAGGATTTAACATTTATCAGAAACTCGGACAGTTTGCAGGAGCCGGAAGTGTAGTCCCGATAACCGGATTTGCAAACTCAGTAGTATCACCGGCAATAGAATATCAGGCAGAAGGTGATGTGTTCGGTGTAGGATGCAAGATATTTACGATATCAGGACCGGTTATCCTTTATGGAATATTCAGCAGTTTTCTGCTTGGGGTGATATATTGGATAATGAATATGTGAGAGAGACGGAGAGTTGAAGGAAGTAGCGGTGAAATGTGTTTGACCGCTACTTTGCTTTTTGTTAAACTATAATAAAAAAGTGATGAAATATAAAGGAAAGATGGTAGTTGTAGTATGAAGATTCTGAAAATAGAGGCAAAGAATTGTAAAGGATTTGAAAAGCTTGATATTGATCTTAAAGGTAAAAGTACGCTTATATTTGGCATCAATGGGACAGGGAAGTCTACAATTTTAAATATAGTAAATTATATATTTTGGAATTGGCTCAACAGACTTAATCCTACACAGGGGACATTTTTTAGAAAAATTGTGCCGGAAATGGTTAGAGTAGGTGCAAGTAAAATGGATATGGTTGTACAATTGGATATGGGTACTGAATCATTTTGCTTATCAAAATCATATACAAAGGCAAAAACAGGAAAGGCAGCCATATCAAATGGCAATAAAAAAGAGTATGATAGATTGGTAAAGTATTATCAGGAAAAATATTTTGATGAAGAATCGGATATGCCTATATTTGTTAATTATAGCACAAACAGAGCAGTAATTGATATTCCACTAAGAATACGGAACAAACACACATTTTCAAAAGTTACTGCACTTGAAAAAGCAGTTGAGAAAGAACTTGATTTTAGAACATTTTTTGAATGGTATAGAAATCAGGAAGATATAGAAAATGAGTTAAAAGTTGAAAAGAATGATAATTCATATGAAGATAGATTCTTAAAAAGTGTAAGAAAAGCAGTTGAGGCAATGCTTGGAGAGGAATATTCTGATCTAAAGGTGAAGAGAAATCCTCTGTGTTTAAAAGTAAAAAAGGGAAATAAAGAAATAAATGTTGCTTAATTGTCAGATGGAGAGAAGTGTACAATTGCATTATTTGGTGACTTAGCCAGACGAATGGCATTAGCAAATCCTAATAAGGATAATCCATTAGATGGAGAAGGAATAGTACTTATAGATGAAATAGAACTTCATCTGCATCCATTATGGCAAAGAAGGATATGAATGTCTTGAAGAAAGTTTTTCCTAATATTCAATTTATCGTTTCTACACATTCACCGCAGGTATTGGGTGAAGCGGATGACACATATAATGTGTTGAGATTAATCATGGGTGATAATGGTAAATTGTTGATAAGTGAGACTCCATTGTATGGAAAACTGTGCAGCTATAGATTTACCGGGGCTGAGAAAAGCTGCGTTGATGACTTTACAAGAAGAGATTAATAAAAAATATCATGGAAAAAATATTTCAAAAGAATATTTTGGAAAATTGTTAGAAAAATTTGAAAATGAAACTACAACAAAAAGGCCATATTTGGGCATATTAATTCAATGGTTACGAAAAAAAGCAAATTGAAAAAGATGTTGTAAAAAGGAGGGGCAATATGGGAGAGATAATCAAACTGCCAGTTGGAATAGATAATTT
>NZ_JAHLQE010000139.1 GCF_018918235.1 Eubacterium sp. MSJ-13 | reverse complement strand
CAGCTAATAGTGTTATGAGCAAGTAGCAAAGCGGATTGCGAATATCCGCTTGACTTTACGTTGCACTAATACACTAATCCTGTGAATAACTCCAAGCTGCCTTAATCTGTTTTACAACTCTGGAAAGCTGCCATCTCTTTTTTGAATTTGATATGCTGTTTGGATCATTTATAACAAGCCTTCCTTTTGAATCAATTCCCCTTATAACAATGAAATGTCCCTCTGTAGTAAAATCTCCCGGTGACATGCTGCATATCAATGGTCTTTTTTCTTTTAGTTCTTTTCTTATGGCTGAAGCATTTACAGATACTTTCCTTACTGAAAGTTCAAGGTCTTTCGCCCCCTCAGTCATCAATGTCCATGATGTTCCGGAATCGCTGTTGTAATAGTTATTGTTTGAACAGTACTGTGCGATATCTGCCGGTGTCATCGCTGTATCCTTCGTAATCCCTGCATAAACCATTGCAAGACATGTAGGTCCGCAGCCATTTACTCCTATTATGGAATCTCCATACTTTACATATCCCCATCTGACATCCCACTGCTGCAATGCTGGAATTCCTTTTCTGACTTCTTTCGTACTAAGCCTGCCATTTGCCTCACTGTCATTCTCATGTTTTGGATACCCTGAAACAAATTCAATTGTTTCAGGATTCTTAACAGCAAGTTCTAACAGTTTTTTCGGATATTTTGACATGTTCATAATTATATCGCTAACTTCACTATATTTACTCTCAAGTTTTAACAGCTTATCATAAACATCCTCATATCCCTCTGGTACATTAGCCGGAACATTTTCATGCATGCTTTCAGGTGACGCTGTCGGCTTCATGGTTTCGACAACGGTTTTCTGCGTATCTTTTGCAGTATCTTTATTTTTGCTGTTAAAAAACAGACCTTTCACTATTGAAAAAACTCCAAATGCCGCAAGCAGTATAACTATCAGAAGAATGGCTCTTGCAATCATAACCTGCCTTCTTCTTTTTCTCCTGCGTATCCTTCTTTCAAGATATCTTCTATACTCAAGTTCCTCACGTGTCAATTTACCAAAGCCCCTCTCTTGATGCTGTTACATTTCCTGTTCCATAAGCTTTCCCATGAGTTCATCAAATTCATCTGAAGTAATCTTCTCATCCTCAAACGCATCTGTTATAAGTTCCTCAAGTTCATCCCACTCATATTTACTTTTTTTATCTTTAAGCTTATCTATCTCCTTATTCCACGATATATATCCTGCACTTTTTCCTTTATCTGCCATCAGACAACTTCCTCCATATCTTTTTTAAATAATAATAATACATTATACAACACTGTCCGTCAAATTTTCAAACCATTTCGTTAAGATAAAATTTAATCTTTGAAAAAATCATCTCTCCAAATGCCGCGATCGTCATCTTTTGGTAAAGCCCTTCACCACTTTCCCCCTCTCTTATCAGACTCATCCCGCCAAGCTCTATATCCCATCTTCCATTATTTTCCTCTATGATATCGTCCTCTATCTCTATGTGATATTCTTCGCAAATGCCGCTGAAGCTTATCATTTTGACAAATGCCCTTATATCAACTATCCTTGCCATAAGCAGATTTTTTATATTTTCTTCTGAAATAAAAAAAGCAAAACTATCGTTTTGTTCTTTTACAAAATATGATTCATCAAATATAATTTTATGGTTTGAGCCTTCATTTTCTGATTGTTCATCTGCATACTGAAAAACCTTTTCAATAAATACATCAGAATATCCGTCATCGGCAACAAATTCAACAATTTCAGGTTCTTCCTCACATATATACATGGCATAACCTTTAACCATGTTTTCTTCCATAAGAACAAGCACCGAACCACCACATGCCTGCATTTCCTTATCTTTATGAATAAAATACTCCCTGTCCCTTATGACAAAACACTGAAAATCATTTTCTAATTTTGCAGACGCATATCCTGAAAGCTCACTTTTTTCGTTCTCTGACAGTTCAGCAAATTTTCTTATCGTGCATTTAGAATATAATTCGTCCAAATTCATTTCTTTTCTTATTACATTAAAAGAAGTTACACCATACATTCCCCTGAATCCATATGGTGTATATATCTTCTCTGATGCCGGCATAAGATAAACAAATGGTGCATTTTCATTATATAGTTTTTTTAACGCATTTCTTAACAGAAAGTCCATAAAACCCTTGTGCCTATGCTCTTTATTTGTACACACTCCGACAATATAATATATTGTCTCCTTCTTTCCAAACAACTCCATATTATAAGGATTTAAGTGCAGCATACTCTTATCTCCATACAAAAATGTTATGCTTTCCTTCCATCTGTCACTAAAATAATAATGAACATACTCATCACTATCCTCAAAATTATTCTGCCACAGCTTTTTGCATATATCCATTATCTCATCAGTCTGATGTTTTGCACCGACAATCTTAAGCCTTTCCTTAATCATTGCTTTTTCCAATCTCCCTTTTTACCATCATATCTATAAGAATATTTCCAACAGGCCCCTGCCCTTTTTTACAGTAAAACATGTTTTTTACTCTTTCTCTTTCTTCTCTGCCATAATCTTCACCACTCTCTATAACACCGCATATCTGTTCAAAAAGTTCGTCAAAATTCTTCGCCTTATTCCCCGGTGTGACATCCTCGTAGTCAAAATACATTTCCCTGTCATTTTTAAGATAATGCTCATAATCATAGCAGTAAAATAGCAGCGGTCTGTCGAGCAGCAGATAATCTATATATATACTTGAATAATCCGTTATAAGTGCTTTTGATTCAATAGTAAGTATCTGTGTGTCCATATCTTCTCTTGTAGCATCGATTATGTGGGGATAATTTTCTAAATCTTCCACTTCATCCCTGTGGTAAAAATGCTTTTTGACAACAAGATAGTAATCTTTCCTCGAAAGATAACTCTCCAATCTGTCAAGGTCAAATAATTCTTTTATATGAATCGGTTCTTTTCCCTCATTTCTATGTGTCGGGCAGTATATTATGATATTTTTTCCTGGAAAATACGGCTCTGGCTTTTTATCCTCAAAAAAGATGTCACTTCTTGGCTGGCCGAGACATATTATCTGGTCTTTCCTTCTTCTGAAGGCACTCTGATATATCGGTATAAACATTTCACTCGTCGCTACAAAATACATCTTTCCAAGCGGGATATAGATAAGACTGTCCCTCAGTTTCTGTTTAGGACTGTCCCAGTTTTTTTCATATTTATTGTCATAGCATACTTTTTTCAGAGGAACACCATGCCAAAGGTCTATTATTATGGCATTTCCAAGAAATGTATGTTCAAGGTCACTTATGCCATTTGAGATAACTGCATATTTGGCACGAAGCTGCACCCATCTTGCTTTTTTTGTCCCCCACAGATACGCTTCATATCCAAGCTGTCTGATATGTTCGACAACAGTCCTGTCCTTTGATATCCATACAGCTCTTATATCATCCCTTTCTGACGCTTCTATAAACAACTGCTTTGAATTATCTGCAAAGCGTTCCCCAAGCCACGCCCCACATACACACAATCCGTAATCTCTGGGCATAAGCATAGTAAGAAACATTATAAAGTACTTTCCGGCAACCTTTACCGCCTTAAATATCTTAATTAAAATCTTCATAATTACCCCCAGATGACTTGCATTATTTTTCTGATAGTGCCTTTTTTCCACACATTATTTTTTTTATAAAACATAATGCGGTAAAGCTTTGAACGGCTGCCAAGTCCGGCATATCCATTCATAAGCCTGTATTTGCCTTCAAGCTTTTCTCCCGTCATCTTGTCCTTATACAATTCTAAGAAAAACGCTACCTGTTCCTCAGACTTTCTCATCGCCTCTTTATAAGATTTCCTTCCGTCACCAAGTCTTTTTATAAGATAATATATATTATTATTATCCTTTGCACCAACACTGTTATCACCGTGTTGTCTGTAACTTAACAATGGTCTTTTTATAACTGTTATCTTTCCAAAAACTGATGCGTACAATGCAGCAAAATAATCATGCATGATAACCTTGTCATCAGATAAATGATTAACAATGCCCTCAGAAAGCCTTTTATTACACATCATAGTACAGCCTGTGACATGATTCTGTATTATCAGTTTTGAAAGTCCTGAATCGGCATCTATATGTGACAGTCCAAACATTGACTCCGAAAGAACATTGCCATTTTCATCTATAACTTCAACATCACCATGGACAAGTAAAGGCGTTTCATTTCCATATTTTTTTTCAGCATTCAGCATCGCTTTATAAGTCACCTCTAACTTGTCATTCTTCCACACATCATCCTGATCTGCAAACATAACATATTGATCAGTTTGCACATCCTTTAAAAGATGTGCAAAATTTTTCTTTGCAGAACCACTTGGCTTTTCATTAACTTTTATTACGACCTCCTGTTCTGTCTCAGCCGCAAATTTTTTCAAAATATCTACAGTTTTATCCTTACTTCCATCATCTCTTACAACAAGTTTCCACTCTTTGTAAGTCTGTTCTTTTATTGACCTTAACTGTTCCTCTATATACTCCTGACCATTAAAAGTCGCCATTATAATCGTAATCACAACAAATCTCCATTATAATTTTTTGTTTCTCCATATATTTCTTACACTATGGTCTGGCAACGATCGACCCTTCAGCATAATACCCATCTGTCCTGTTTGCCCATGTAGCATTTAATATCGGTTTTCCATTTGAAGCAATTCCAGCACAGCTGTATCCTGCAAACATCTCAACATGATAAACACCTTTAAATCTTCCATTATTTACTCCCTGTTTAAATATAAGATCTCCGGCATTTAATTTCATATTTTGTACCTGACTATCTTTAAGACCTGAACTGACTCTTTTTCCTTTTGTCCAGCACCATTTACATAGGTCAGCCGCTACAGGAGCATAACTTTTTGCTCCAAAATAAACTCCATACTTTGAGTAAGAACGCCAGACAAGTGAACTACAGTCATAATATCCTTTCTCCATTCTCTTTGACTGGCTGTATTTTCCTTTTCCGATGCTTCGTGCTCTCTTTATAACATTATAAATTTTAGGTGACACAACTGATACCGCACAGCCAATTTTTGTTCCATTCACATTTGCAATAACAACAGCATTTCCAATTTTTTTACTTTTAATATTTCCGTTTCCGCTTACTTTTACTACTGATTTTTTAGTTGAAGTCCACTTTATTCCTTTTGAAACTCCTTTAACCTTGATCTTTGCACTTTTTCCCTTTACTATGAGAAGTGAAGTTTTATTCATATCTATGCTTACAATTTTTATACTTACTTCAAACTCTTTTCCATATATTTTAAATGTAACATTGGTCTGTCCTGTATTGTATGCCCATATTGAAACAACATTATTGTTAAGTGAAGCAGATATATCCATCGCACTGTTTGAATTCTTCACAACATCAAATCCTATGTCAGAGTTACTTTCATCTAAAAAAATATCACTTTTTAATTGAAAATCAAACTGTGTATTATAATCATATGAAGTTATATATCTTGTCTGACTTGTACTTTCCAACTCTACACCTGACATGTCCGGATATACACAAAGGCTAAATGTATATCTGTCCCAGTAAGTAGAATCATCATCGTAAAAACCATCTGAATCATAATCATCATCATCGTCAGAAATATATCCTGAGTACTCACCGCTGTTTCTATTGTATGTAACATCAGCATATATATTGATTCTTCCTGAACTTACTGCTTCATAACTTGCCGTAAAATTCTCTGAATCAGTCACCCTGACTATATCCTCATCACTCGTGCTCCATTTCACTGACTCTATAGCATTATCAAAATTTTCATAATTTACGATAGAAAATAAACCTTTATCATTTACTGAAACCGTATATTCTCCATCTTCATTTTGTGCATCAAATACTATGTTCTTCTCATCACTCTGTCCGGCTGCGACATTAACACTGGAAACAGTCTTTTTTACACCAGATATATGTGTGGCAGCAGATACATTATCAGTAAATGCCATAGACGAAAGCATTGTCAGACACATTGCAACAGCAAGTCCTGCCGCCATTATCCTGTTTTTTATATTTCTTCTGTTTTTCATCCTCTATACCTATCTTATTTTTTAAGTACAAAATCCTCTTGCAAGCAAGTCTGCATCTTTTTACGACCTTTTGACTGATATCATTTTATTTTTTCAATTATCTTGTCTGCAATCTGTGCCGGTACATATCCGTCTGTTTCGATAATTATATCTGCCGCAGATTTATACTTTGGTTCCCTTGCGTCCATAAGTGACTTTATGTAAGGTACATTCATATTTCCATTTAATAGTGGTCTGTTTGTACTGTCCTTTACATGCGAATAAATATTCTCTGGTGTCGCTGTAAGCAGTACAACCTGGCCTATTTTTTTCATTTTTTCCACATTTACCTCACGCATTGCCATTCCACCACCACATGATACGATACATGGTTTCATTTCTCCGATCTTATCTATCAGCTCTGTTTCTTTTTTTCTAAAATATTCTTCTCCCTCATCAGCAAAAATATCAGAAATACTCTTGCCCTCCTGTTCCACTATCATAGCATCAGTATCAATTTCTTTAACACCAAGCTTTCTACTTAAAACTCTCGATGTGCTTGTTTTTCCAACTCCCATAAAACCGATCATAAAAATGTGTGTTTCCATTTTATTCCTCCATCAACAATATTTTTTAAAGCATATCCAATATAAGTTTCAGATCATCAACATTTATCTGTCCGGGTGCACTCGCTTTTCCAAGGCATCCAAATGTCACTGCTGAACCAAAACTTCTTCCGGCTATTCTGCTTACCTTTCCAATCTCTCCCATAGACATTGTTATCACAGGTATATCTTCATTTTGAATCACAAAATCATCAGTTGCACTCATAAGCCTAAATACATCGGATCTTTTCTCAGGCATGCATGCCATCTTTGGTATATCTGCACCTATTTCTTTCATATATGTAAGTCTTTCCTGTATTTCATCATATAAAGGTGTCTTTTCAAAATCATGATAAGAGCCAACCACGACTGATCTTTCTTTTAGTCCTTTAATGAGTTTTTCAATTTCTATTTTATCCATGAAATATGCCTCAACATCTATCATGTCTATATAACCGCTTTCTGACAATGCCTCAAGCATTTTGATGTAACTGCTTTTTTCTATATCTTTTTCTCCGCCCTCATTTTTTGTACGGAAAGTTGCAAGTAGCGGCTTTTTTGGAACAACAGCCCTCAAAAGCCCGGCAGTTTCGATCAATTTCGCGGTATTAAAGCAATCTTCAAAAAAATCAATCCTCCACTCAATGATATCAACACTTTTTTTCGCCATAAGGTTCTCACCCATCTCAAGAATATCTTCCTGATACTTTTCAACTATCGGTGCACATATTTTCGGCACTTCTGTACCTATCTCAACATTTTTGACTTTTACCATCATTTTTCCTTTCCTTTGCACATTATTGAACGAAAAAAGTAGAGCAACCTGTGTCTAAAAACCACAAGCCGCTCCGCTTTAAAATGCATCATTCATCATCAAGAGACTGTTTCACACCTGCTGTAACAGCAGTAACCGCAGCCACAACAACCACTACAGCTATAACAACAATCCCTATCACTCCGGCTATCAATGCCATATTCATCCTCCTCAATATAAACGATTAAATACAAGTTATATTTATTATAAGTGAATATTTGTAAATTGTAAACACACTTTTTATTTATATCTTTCTAGTGTAATTCCCACTATCTGAACAGTTTCGGGACTTTTACCCATTAGAGCGTGCCCATGGCGCACAACAATCGAGTAGGAGGGAAATTTAACTAAATTTCCCGACCTCTCACACCACCGTGCGTA
>NZ_JAHLQE010000056.1 GCF_018918235.1 Eubacterium sp. MSJ-13 | reverse complement strand
GGCAGAGCACCTGACTCTTAATCAGGGTGTCCAGGGTTCGAACCCCTGGAGGCGCATTGAAAGTCCTCGTTTGGCAGTTAAGTCTGTTGGGTAGGGACTTTTTTTTATGCCTTGTAGAGTCATTGGTACGGTGTACTAGATTTCTGAGAGATATGATTTTTGCATTTAAAAATGCTTAGGAAAAAAGTTTTCGGGATTAAGAGATTAAAAAGTGCCGATAATAAAAGTATAAGGGATAGGATAGATTATGTCAGTTACATTTACAAAAATCAGAAGAAATTGAATTATTGAATTATTTTATTATTTTATTATTTTGTTATTTTGTTATGTACTGACGGAAGGAGTGTACTATGGGTATTGTTATAACTCACAAACAGATGGAATTTTGGAAAAGAAATATTACTGCGGTTTTTGGAATGTTGGTATTTTCGATAGGCATAAACCTGTTCGTTGTGCCTGCTGATTTGTATAATGGCGGCGTGCTTGGTGTCAGTCAGATCATAAGAACTATTTTGGTGAGATATCTGCATCTTTTTTCGGGCAGTACGGATATTGCTGGTATTATCAATATGATTCTTAATGTGCCGCTTTTTATTCTGGCGTATTTTTCAATAAGTAAAAATTTCTTTGCGAGAACATTGGTATGTGTTGCCAGTCAGACATTTTTCCTAAGTGTAGTTCCGATACCTGCAAAGCCGATTGTTGCAGATGCTCTTTCTGCAAGTATGATAGGCGGTATTTTTGGCGGTGCCGGAATAGGTATAGCTCTGAGGGCAGGTGGTTCAAGCGGCGGAATGGATATTGTCGGAATGTTCTTTACAAAGAAGTTTAAGGGATTTTCGGTCGGAAAGATATCACTTATGCTAAATGCAGTGGTTTACGGAGTATGTGCGGTTTTGTTTGGTGTTCAGACTGCTATTTATTGTATAATATATTCGGCTGTAAGTATGATTGTCACAGACCGTACACATACACAGAATATAAATGCCGAGGTTATTATCTTTACTAAAAAAGAGCCTGTAGAGATTATGAATTATATTGTAAATCAGTTTAAACGAGATGCGACATGGTGGGAAGCAAAGGGAGGATATACAGAGGAAAAAACATATATGACTATAGTTGTCTTGTCTAAGTATGAGTGTGTGCAGCTTAGAAGGGAATTAAAGCAGATTGATGAACATGCTTTTGTTGTTGAAAAAGATGGTCTTAATATTATGGGACGGTTTGAAAAACATCTGTAATCTTTGAATTATAAAATAGAGGAAAAATGAGGGAGGCTCCGGCGTGGGAGAGAAGGAAAAAAATAAAAATAAGATGAGATATGAAAAGATAATAATGAATATCTCTCTAATAGGAAGTATTTTGTTTATGTTGTCAGAGGGAATCATGGCATATTATACAAAATCACATTCACTTTTGATGGATTGCATTTTTGATATTACGGATCTGATAATGATAGGTCCGTTCATGGTGCTTGTGCCACTTTTATATAAGCCTGTGACTGAAAAGAGACCATATGGCTTTTCGCAGGTGGAATCACTTTTTGTTGTTATCAAATACAGTGTACTGCTTGTTATAACCATTCAGCTTGTGTGGGACAATATGTACACGATATTTCATGGTGGCCGCCATGTAGATGGCGGCAGTATTGCTGTTTTTGAGATGGCAGTTTGTCTTGGTTGTCTTATAATCTATCTGTTGATGAATTATTTCAGCAAAAAATACGCATCTCTTACGATTCAGGCGGAAATATACATATGGAAACTTGATGTTATCTCAAGTTTTGGCGTGGCTGCTGCATTTTTTATTCAGATAATTGTAAAAAAAACAGAGTTTGCATGGATAACATATTATATTGATCCGGTGGTGGCTATTGTTATGGCTTGTTTTTTGCTTATAGAACCCGTTAAAATGATTTTTTCAAATCTCAAAAATCTAGTGCTTTTTGCCCCTGAACAGGATATAATGGACAATATAAGAATGGCTGCGGAAAAACATATGGATAAGGTATATTGTGATATCGAGTTTCTTGATGTTATCCAGACCGGCAGGAAAACATGGGTTGAGATATATTTTAGAAGTCATAATGATATTATAAATACAAAAATACTGTTGCAGCTTCGTAATGAGATCAGGGATGAACTTAGAAAGGAGTTTGATCAGGTGTATGTCGAACTTATTCCCAGCCTGCCTGATTAAATTTACATAGAGGAGTGAAAGAGATGGGAAGAATATTATCTTACATAATGTTTGGTTTTTTTGTCTGTACGGCGATAATGTCTGTAAGTGTTCTGCATAGTAAGGAAAAGTTAAATATCAATAATATTCTGTTTGCTCTTGTCTGTATAGGAAGTTCTATCTGGAGTTTCTGCTTTGGTTTTATCTGGATTCAGGAAAGTCCCACTGTCGCATATTACTGGCGTTGTGCCGGCATGGTCGGCACATTTATGTACATGATATGTGCGATTCTTGTTATAGCCAGATGGTGTGGCCGTGATATGTGGTGGGTAAAGATAATAGAACTTTTTCCTTTTTCTGCGGTAATATTATACCCTTTTCTTATGCAGAAAAAAAATACTGTATATCATATGTCATCTCCGATAGGTATGACTTATCTGTTTACTCCAAGTATATGGAATACTCTGTATGATATATATTGTGTCGGATGTGCAGCAGGGTTGTTTATATTAAGCGGTTTTCTTGTTAAAAATGGAGAAAGAAAGTGGGAGAGGGTTACTGGCATAAGGCTTATTTTCTGTGAATGTGTTATTGTAGCTGGTATGCTGCTTGATACTATAATGCCTATGTTTGGATTTAGTGCGTTTCCAGGAAGCACATTATCGCAGTTTTTAGGGGTGCTTCTTGTTTACAGGGTGTATCTTTTTGTCAATAAAAATCAGGTTAAATTGGAAAATGTGTCGGAGTTTGTCTATTATTCGGTTAAACTGCCAATGCTTATATATGATTATAATAAACATTTAAAGATAGCAAATAAGAGTGCTGTTGATTTTTTAAAACTTTCCGCCTATGACTATCAGGATGTTATGTTGTCAAAATTGTTTGAGGTAGATGAGGAAAAGATTAGTTATGGAGGAAACTCAAAGAAAGTGGATGCAAGGTGCAGGGCTAACAATGCACATTGCAGGCTTGATATAAACAGGATAGGTGATGACTTCGGAGAGATAATGGGATATATCGTGATCATTGATGATCTGACTGATAAGATAAGAACCATTGAGGAACTTGAGGCGGCGAGAAGAAGTGCGGATGATGCTAATAAGGCGAAATCAGCTTTTCTTGCACAGATGAGCCATGAGATAAGAACGCCGCTTAATACGGTGCTTGGCATGAATGAGATGATATCAAGGGAAACTGAATCTGACCAGATAGCGAATTATTCTTTTTATATTAAAAGTGCGGGTGAAACGCTTCTTGGTATCATAAATGATATTCTTGATCTGTCAAAACTTGAAGCGGGTAAGACAAATATAATTACGGAGGATTATAATCTTAAATTTATCGTAAATGATATTATCAATCTCATTTCTCTTAAAATTAAAGAAAAAGGGCTGAGATTTAAGCTTAAAATGTCAAAGGATATACCGATGTTCCTGCATGGAGATGCACTTCGCATAAAACAGATTATTATAAATATAATGAATAATGCTGTTAAATACACGCAGCAAGGTTCGATTACACTTGGCATAGATTGGGAAAAGATAGATAAGGAAAACATACAGCTTATTTTTTCAATCAGGGATACGGGGCGTGGAATTAAAAAGGAGGATATCGACAGGATATTTTCACCGTTTGAGAGAGCAGAAGAGCAGAAAAATCATCTTATAGAGGGAAATGGTCTTGGTCTTTCAATTACTAAAAAGCTGGTAAGCCTTATGAATGGTAAAGTCAATGTGAACAGTGTTTTTGGAGAGGGTTCTGTTTTTGAAGTGCAGATACCACAGAAAATAGTCCATGATAAAAATGGTGATAATACGGTTTCTTTAAATATGAAAGAAAAGGGAAAAGCATATCATATTAAAGCACCCGAAGCACATGTTCTTGTTGTTGACGATGTTGAGACAAATAGAATTGTGGTAAAAGAACTACTTCGCATTACACATATCAATGTGGAACTTGCCGAGAGCGGAGAGCGATGTCTTGAGCTTATGAGTAAAAAAAGATATGATATTGTATTTCTTGACCATATGATGCCTGAAATGGATGGAATAGAAACATTGAGACATATCAAGGCAATGAAAAATTCTCTGAATGAGGATACACCTGTCATCGTCATGACTGCAAATGCAGTAACAGGGGCAAAGAGAGCGTATCTTTCAGAGGGGTTTGACGATTATATCTCAAAGCCTATAGGATATATAGAGTTGGAAAATATAATAAAGAAATACATTGATGTAAAGTAAAGACGAAAAAAGGATATTGCAGAAGCAATATCCTTTTTAAATAAAAAATGCGCCTCCAGGGGTTCGAACCCTGGACACCCTGATTAAGAGTCAGGTGCTCTGCC
>NZ_JAHLQE010000007.1 GCF_018918235.1 Eubacterium sp. MSJ-13 | reverse complement strand
CCCTCCTGATACAAGCAAGTCCCCACCCCCACTTATTGCTCTACGCAATAGAAGTGGGTGACTTACTTGATAGTGTTAAAAACTGAGTTTCCGATGCACTTTCTGTTTACACTCATACATATTCCTGTCTGCGGCAGCGATAACATCTTCCAGACATTCTCTCTCACTGACTGCATATCCCACAGATGCAGAAACTGGAAATTCACAGCCCTCACCCGCCTTCTCTATCTCATTCCTCCATGCATTTATGACTTTCTCCGCCATCTCCGTTGTTCCATGCCTTATTATCATCAAAAACTCGTCACCGCCGTAACGCAGTGCAATGTCCTTATCATCTGCGACGCTGCGTATCGTTTCTGCCACTTTTATGATAAGTCTGTCCCCAGCAAGATGACCAAAATTGTCATTTACATACTTTAATCTGTTTACATCCCAATATATAACAGCAACTTTTTGAAAATCATACACTTTCTCATCTATAAGCGAAAGCAATTTATTTTTATTGTATAGACCTGTCATTTCATCCATACTCGCTTTTAATTCCATCTGTACTGCCTTCTTTTGAGAATTTCTGATAACCTTATTAACACTGTTTGAAACATAGGCAAAGGCAATCGCCAACAGACAACGCGGCAAAACAAAATATAATCCGAGTGTAACCATAGGATGCTCGTTTACCTGACTCATAAGAAATTTGCCGTCTTTCACAAGATTTCCTATCGAAGTCGCCGTAAGAAGTGCCATATTTGCATCACAGACTCCCAAAAAATACCCTCCATATGTACTTAATATTATACTGAAAATCGTGAGGATAAATGTATATGTCGATATCTTCTTTGATGTATACATCCCGGCAATAACAAGAGGTATCATTATAATAATCACCATATGGTATGTTAAAGAAATACTTGCCGAATTGATGACACATGTAATAGCAGCAATACTTACATATTTTGTCATATTATGTTCAAGCCCAAGTATCATTAACAAAATAATATGAAC
This sequence comes from Eubacterium sp. MSJ-13, assembly GCF_018918235.1. GTDB lineage: Bacteria > Bacillota > Clostridia > Lachnospirales > Lachnospiraceae > Butyribacter. The sequence goes on along the minus strand of NZ_JAHLQE010000007.1, from coordinate 5,238 downwards.
CACGACAAAAAAGCATGCAAAAATATATCCGGTAAAAAAGATTTTTTTATCTACAATAAAAATCCCGAACATGTTCATTACATTTTCAACTGAATATATTACCATGCAAAATAGCACAAAACGAAATGCATAAATGTTTTGTGCTACATCTTTCTGCTTGCTTACAGGACTTTTACCTATAATCTGATACAAAGTGTCTTTCCATTTATTCATCAATACTCCTTTTTACATATAATCATCCTAGCTGATAGCACTCACCACCGAAAGAATAATAACCGCTAATACACATATAAGACCAGCTATTGCCATCATTCTTCTTTTATTAAACACAGATGTATGCATCCGCTCAGAACCATTTCCACCAATCAGCTTCTTAGCCTCATCTGCCTTCCAGTCATCAACAAATATTTCAAACTCTGTATCATTTTTTCCTACAACAACATTAAAATTCTCTTTCTGCCTGCACGAAGCATTTATTCCATTATCTGATAATTTACTTACGATCATATCAGCTTCAAATGAATCTGATGTACAGTATATGTTCTTCATAATACCTCTCCTTAAAATATAGACAAACCCATAGTTGCTCTATGTATTTATCATACTATATATTTTACTTAATTACAATCATTTTAATATTATACATATTTTTAAAAGTTAAACATATACTGCATATGATATTCTTGTATTTATAGATATTCTTTCATCAATTTATTTATCTGCTTTTATATTTAATACACACCACCTTACAATTTCAAATAAAAATAATTCACATAAAACAATAACAGTCCTTTGAAAAAATGAATAATAAAATTGTGTGAGATTTTCTGAAATACTATGCAGCACATCCCAGTAAAGAGCTGTAAGATATAATCCTGCTACTGATATTCCAAAATCCATATTTCTACTAATATTTTCTCTAACATTTCTAAAACATTCAATTGCAGCAAAAATCAGATTTATCAAAAATACTGTCAATAAATTTATATTTAAAAATGTTCCTACGGATTGTATCTTCATGTCAGACGATGCTGCCATTTTCACAGACAATCCACAACAAACACATACACTTAGAATAACCCACACAAGTAAAGACACCTCTATAACAAAAAATTTACTTCTTATATCATGTTTTAAATTCACCAAATCATTTTCTGTAACACCATCTGTCACCCGTATCTTCATTTCAAATATCAATACACAAAAAACTATCGCCAGTGAAATAAAATAAACCATACCTGACGGGGAAGATACTATATTTCCATCAAATAAACTCACACATCCTATGAAACAACTATACAATAATACTGCCAATTGAAGCAAAAAACAGGATAGCATTTTGCACTTTGCTCTATCCTGTATCTTTACTAATCTCACAACCTCAGCCAAAATATTTTCTTCTCTGCCAGCATCCACAGTTTCCGTTTCATTGCCTGATTCTTTATTGTCAGATATTATCTTATCATTATCTGATTGAATCTCTCCCACAACAATATCCTGAATCTTGATATCCAATACATTTGATATATTCTCCAATATTGCAACATCAGGAAAACTTTCCCCATTTTCCCAGCGCGATACCGCTTTGTTTGTAACTCCAAGTAAATCTCCAAGTTCACTCTGGGTATAATTCTTTCTTTTTCTTGCATCTCTTATAAGATTTCCGGTTTTTATCTTGTCCATAAAAAGCACATCCTCCAATTCTATATTTTCACTTTCCACCACACATTGCTGTATGCGATAAAATACAGCAATGCATCGAAATGGCTCATTTTTCTGTGCTTTAATATATCAGACACCACCTATTACGGCAATCTATTGTAACGGGAATCTCGTGAAAACATGGTATAAAGTGAGAAATATCATGTTTTTTGCTATCCGACATGTCATGTCCGGCTATCCAATCTTCCCTTTTATCCTCTGCAATGCATTGTCTATTGATTTAGGAGATTTCTCCATGTCCGCCGCAATCTCCTGATATGTCATGCCATCAAGATATCGTTTAAGTACTTCCCTTTCCATTTTACTTAGCTTATCAAACATCTTATTCTGCATGTCAACAGCATTCTCCCTATCTATAACAATTGCTTCAGGGTTTGCAATGTTATCTGCTCCTGATGATATCACAGTCCTGTCACCTGCCAGTTCATCCGCATCATTAAATTCGTCAGAATATATTGATATGTATGAATTTAACGGCTGATTTTTAAGCCTGTTTGATTTTTTTATTGCCGAATAGAGCTGTCTTGATATGCAAAGGTCAGCGAATGTCCTAAATGACGCATCCTTTTCAACCTGATAATCCCTGACAGCCTTAAAAAGACCTATCATCCCCTCCTGAATAAGGTCATCCTTATCACCATCTATCAAAAACAATTTTCTTGTTTTCTGGCGTACAAGCGGCTTGTATTTCTCTAAAAGATACTCCATAGCAGCATCTTCTTTCTTTTGTGCTAAATTTATTATGTCATTTTCAGACATTTTTTCAAATTCCATTAGTCCCCCTGTTTACTGACATACTGTTAGTAGTATTTACCTTTATCTTTATCCCAAACAATCCCTGTCAAGCGGATATTCGCAATCCGCTCTGCTATTTGTTCATAACACTATTAGCTGTTGCCGCAGCATACAGAAAGGGCTTGTACCCTCCTGATACAAGCAAGTCCCCACCGCTTTTATTGCGTAGAGCAATAAAAGCGGTGGACTTCCTTGACAGTGTTAAACTATATTTTCAGATAACACAAAACAGGAACAAGTCCCCTTGCTCCTGTTATTAAATTTCTATTATATATATAAACAAATACCTATTATATTTTTTCATCTCTAAAGTACGAAAAATTTTCCACCATAAACTACCATATCATATATTAAGAGGTTATTTGGCAGGCGTCGCATCTCCTGCATCTCTTTTAACCCAAAGGGTGCGTGGTTGCAACGAAATTTACCACCTCAAATAACCCCTCTATTACTCTATGTCTATTATATCTTATTTATTCCTTTTTGTAAATGATTTCTTTGTTTCTTAAATAATTACTTAAACGTTTTTCAGTTATTTTCCAGCTTGTTATTATTGAATTTTTATATCCTTCTCTATCGTTACAAGTACAAATTTTTAGCACTAATAATATATTGTCATCCTCATGTAATATTCTTTTAACTACCAAACCTGTATTTGGTCGCTTATCCCTAATTATATAATCCGGTTTTTGCAAAATAGTCTTAACATAGTTCAATGTATCACCATATGCCTCCGGATGTCTTTCCCTAATGTGTGCTAACTGTTCTGCTGTTATAATTACCTCATCATTTACATGTTCTTTAGAAATGCAATCATAAATAGACCAATCCAATTTTCCAAGCCTGTAAAACACTGCATTTTCATTGTTAAAAATATTATTATCGTATATATAAGTCATATACTATCTCCTTTCAACCTATAACTTTTTTAGGATATGGCTGTTTTCTTACATAAACAGCCAGTTTTATAAATACTATAATATTTATTTCTTTTAACATCAATCATTCTTCGCCATTCTCTGCCTAACAATCTCATAAGAAAGCACTCCCATCGCTACCGATGCATTAAGCGAATCAATATCTCCAAACATAGGAATCGTTGCAATAAAATCACAATTCTCCTTCACAAGACGGCTCACGCCTTCGCCCTCATTTCCTATTACAACACCAATTGGTCCTGTAAGGTCAAGTGAATACATGCTGTCTCCGCCCATATCTCCACAAACAAACCACATTCCCTGTTTTTTTAGCTCGTCCATTGTTTTAACAAGATTTGTAACTTTGGCAACAGGTGTATAATTTATTGCACCCGCTGACGCTTTTGCAACAGTAGCAGTAAGACCAACTGCTCTCCTCTTTGGAATTATAACTCCATGTGCTCCAACCTGATTTGCGGTTCTTATTATAGAACCAAGATTATGTGGATCTTCAATATTATCAAGCAAAATCAGGAATGGCTGCTCATTCTTTTCTTTTGCCTTCTCAAGCATTTCTTCCACTGTTCCATATTCATATGCCGCTGCATAGGCTATAACTCCCTGATGTTTTCCAGTTTCGGACATCTGATCAAGTCGTTCCTTTTTAACAAAATTAACTATACAGTCTGTCTTTTTTGCCTCTCTCAAAATAGTACGCACCGGTCCATCCTGACAGCCATCAAGTACAAACAGTTTGTCTATTGTTTTCCCAGCTCTAAACGCCTCCAAAACTGCATTTCTACCTTCTATTGTTAATTCTTCGTATCTCATATTTTTCCTCACTTTCTAAATTTTCTATGTTTCATTCAAAACTTCGTTTTTCGCTGTTCGTTTCACTCATATAATTTTCACAAAAAACAAATGTCTGCCAGCAGACTTTGTTTTTCTTTGAAAATTACATTCATTTAATATGACAATTTATAAGGGAGTAACTTGGTTTTTATTAGTCCCTCTTTTATAAGTTCCATTGCTCTGTCTATTCTATGTGATAGATATAAATACCCTATTAATGCTTCAAATCCTGTTGCTATCCTATAATCTATGATTGATGCATTTTTAGCTGATGTTGCTGATTTTGCATTTCTTCCATGTTTAAATATCGCCATTTCTTCATCTGTCAGACTGCCTAAAATTGCGTTGACCACTTTAGCTTGTGATTCAGCTTTTACAATATTGCTCGTCATTTTGTGAAAGTTTTTTACTTTCCCGTTTCCAAGATCAAGGACAATAGTTCTTATTATCAAATCATAAACTCCATCGCCTATATAAGCAAGCCCCAATGCAGAATACTGCGATGGTTTCAATTTTCCTTTTCCAAAAGTATCCTGTACACTCTGTAAAAAATTTTTTTCTTCCATATAACTATAACTCCTTATAATTCCCTTCTACATATTACATATTTTGACTTTTTATTTTATCTATATTCTTTACTGCTTTATTCCTTATATAAATATACTTTATCTTCTTATAACACAAAAGACCCCAATGATAAATCATTGAGGTCTGTATAGAGGCGACTAACGGATTTGAACCGATGATCAGGGAGTTGCAGTCCCATGCCTTACCACTTGGCTAAGTCGCCATAATAAAAAAGTGACTCCAACGGGAATTGAACCCGTGTTACCGCCGTGAAAGGGCGATGTCTTAACCGCTTGACCATGGAGCCATAAATATATATTTTATTTTAAAAATAAACTCCCCGAGTTGGGCTCGAACCAACAACCCCACGGTTAACAGCCGTGTG
>NZ_JAHLQE010000017.1 GCF_018918235.1 Eubacterium sp. MSJ-13 | reverse complement strand
TTTTTTTCGTTTCGTCGCACTGAAACCCAATGATACGTCTTCCTTTTTCACCGATATTTTTTTCCTGTATATCTTTATTCATTTTATCAAATTCCCTTCTGATCTATCAGGTGGAAATTTTTCTCATACCATTTACCATTGTGCTTAAATCTTAATCTTCAATATCATTCTTTGTATACAAATATACATTTTCTCAAAAAAAAGCATACAACCACAATTCTTGATATTGTACCATAATTATTCGAGTTATTAGCAGAACTAACAAAATAACAGCAATATTTTATCAAATGACAGCAATATTTTTACTTCTTTGACCGGCTTTATTTCCCTATAATACCATTTGGGACAAAATAATAAATTAAAAGAAAGGAAAATATTATGATCAAAAAAAATATTTTTAAGAAAAAAGCTGTATCCTTACTCCTTACGGCTTCTCTCCTCACAGGTGTTGCCGGTGTAACTTCTGGATGCGGCTCCAAGAAAAAAAATTCTAACGAACCTATCACTTTAGATGTTTACAGCATGCTCGCCAATTATTCCGGCGAACAGCAGGGATGGTTTGCAGACCTCATGAAAGAAAAGTTTAATGTTAAGTTAAATTATATCCAGGCCGATGACAGTACATTCCAAACCAGAACACAGAATAAAAATCTTGGTGACATCATTGTTTTCGGCAATGATAACAAAGAATATGTACAGGCTGTAAAGGGTGGTCTTTTATATGACTGGACTGAAGATGGTCTTTTAGACGATTATGGTCCTTACATAAAAGAGCATATGGCAGATGCACTTGACAAAAACAAACAGCTTACCAAAAAGATAACAAATAATAAGAGTGACGCCATATATGGATTTGGACATGATGTAGCTTCATCATCAGGGGAACTTGCATCATTCTTCTATACATGGGATGTACGCTGGGATCTCTACAAAAAACTCGGCTATCCTGAGATTAAAGATTTAAAAGACTTTGAGCAGCTTTTAGTTGATATGCACAAATTAGAGCCTACTGATGAATCAGGTAATAAGACTTATGCCGTTTCACTCTGGTCAGACTGGGATTCTTCAATGATGATGGCTGCCAAATCAGCAGCTACTGCATATTATGGTTACGATGAGCTTGGTATAGGACTTTACGATGCATCAACCGGAAAATTCCACGATGCATTGGAAGAAAACGGACCATACATTACTATGCTTAAATTCTTTAATAACCTTTATCAGAAAGGTCTTGTAGACCCTGATTCAATGACTCAGACTTTTAATGAAGTTACTGAAAAAGTTGCAATCGGAAAAACTCAGTTTTCACTTTTTAATTATACAGGTTCACTTTTATACAATACTGAAAAACATACAAAAGAAGGAAAACTTATGTACAGCTTAAAACCTGAAGATGCTTCTCCTGCTGTATATGCACTTACTACAAAAGGAAATGACCGTATATGGACTATCGGTGCATCATGTGAATATCCTGAAGAAGCAATGGAAGTTATCAACTTCTTATGTACACCTGAGGGTTACCTCGACATGCAGTATGGTCCAAAGGGTGAATGTTGGAATTATGATAAAAACAAAAATACATATCTCACAGAATTAGGTGAGAAATGCCACCAGAATAAATCAACAAAAATGACAGGTAAGTATAAAGGTCTTTATAAAGATGGCGAAGTCCAGATAAATAACACTACATGGTCTATAGATGCTAAAAACCCTGAGGCTGCAAACGGAGAAACATTTAACCAGCAGACATGGAAACATGCATCAAAATCACAGATCAGCACGATTGAAAAAGACTGGCAGAAAAAAACTGGCAGTACAACACTTGATGATTATATGAAAAAAGGAAAATATTCTGTAATTCCTGGAAGTACATATTCAGCAAGTGAAAAATCAGATGAATTTAATACAACATGGTCTCAGGTTGGACGAGCTTTAACAGAGGCTTCATGGAATGCCTTATATGCAAAAACAGACAAAGAATTTTATAAAATAATCGACAAGGTTAAGAAACAGGTTGACAGCTATGGTTATGCTGAATGTGTAAAATGGTCTCAGAATGAGGCAAAAACACGCTACCAGCTTGAGCAGTCAGAAAACAAAACAAAATAAATATAAAATTTTAATCTAATCTTCTCTATAGAACGCTTTCAGAATCAAAAGCATACGATTTTCCAACACGATAATGCTTCTGATTCTGCAAAGCGTTTTTTCAAATTTAATTATTTTTAATCCATATTTTTCAATTTATGAATATTTTTTCCAAAAAAAGGTTAATAATAATTTTTGTCATATTAAACTCAATATTTTAATATGAATAATCGTTACTGTTCGTATCTGTGATAAGACATGTAGCGAATAATCTGCAGCTTTTTCAACGGAGGTAAATCTTGAAAAAGAAAATTTATATAATCCTTCTATGTCTGCTTACCGCTGTTTTTTTAACAACCATATCAGCATGGTTTATCTGTTCAACCAGATATCAAAAGCAGCTTAACAAACAATCTCTCACATATGAAACATTTCAAAATAAACTAGTAAAAGAGAACACATGGAATAAAAATTCCTGTCAAGAACTAAATCACAAAAAAAAGTCACATTCTACAAAAAACTCACAGAAAAAAGAAAATTCTAATGACGGAGCCGGTCTTGAAAAGATTCCCGATGTCAATTTTAATTCTCTCAGAAAATACAATAAAGATATCTATGCATGGATCCAGATTCCTGAAATAAATCTTTCATATCCTGTATTGCAGCACAAAACACTTGACTATTATTATCTTACACATAATATTGACAACAGTTTTGGCTACCCTGGATGTATTTTTTCTGAAACAAACAGTAAAAAAGATTTCTCAGATGCATTAACCGTGTTATACGGGCATAATATGAAGAATGGTTCTATGTTTGGTATGCTGCACCATTTCGATAACTCTGATTTTTCCAATAAACCATACTTTATCCACATAATAACACCCGTTTCTAAAATACGTTATAAAATAGTGGCAAGTGCCACCTGGGGAACAAAAAATATAATATCTACATTTAATAATTCAACAAATGGGACACTGGATTTTTTTAATTCTGTCAATCCTAATTGCTCTTTCAAAAATACCATTAAAATAAAAAAGCGCATAGCAGACAAACATTCAAAAATGCTTATATTGTCTACATGCGGTTCAAACAGTAACTCAAGATTTTTAATTATCTCGTTAAAACAAAATGAATGGAGGAAATGATATTTTGAAACATAGGTTTAAAAAAGTTATAGCATTGGTACTATGCCTTTCTCTTTTATTTATCGGAATTGGAAATTTCACTAAAAGTAAAGCTGCATCTCCAACTTATACAGATTCAGGCAAAAAATATACAACAAGACAGATTCTTAGCGACTATCAGTATTTCACAAAAAAACGCTTTGAATGTGGCAATCATTTTGTAGGTGCTCTTGCCTGCGGCGGTGATGCTTATTTTGGTTCATTTGGTAACGGTGCAATCGTTCCATCTTATATTAAAAATGTAGAAAAATCTGGAAATTACAGTGGACAGCATAACAGCCACTACCTTGCAGGTTATCCAAAATACAAGAATCTCTTAAATCAGCCTGCTTATTACAAAACGATATCCAGACCTAATTCTTCACTTACAGAGTATCCTGATAAAAAAGGCGAGTATATTGATTTTAAAGCCGCTTTCAAAAATTTAGAAACAGAATCTAAAACAATGGCAAGTAAGTGTGACAAAAAACTTTCCGACAAAAATCTGAAATCAGCTTGTATTGATGGACAGCATGGAACTTTACTTACGATTCCATTTTCAGATACCGTAAAATCGGTTTATATTCCATTTGAGATAATATATAATACTGATTGGATAATGATAGATGGTGTAAAAGATCTCGATGAACTTGTCTCTACTGAACACATAATCTCAATAGGCGTAAGTGACCTTATCTCAATAGGTGGAGACTATTCTTATGTAGCTGCCAAAGATAATAAAATAGCAGTATTCATCTCTACTAACAAAAATGATGGCAAAGATATTTCTTTTAAAAACAGCCAGCTTACAAAAAAAGCATATCTTCTCGAAGATGGCCATGGACTTAAAACTTTAAATAAAGCTGAAACTATTCAGGCAGGACAAATGGATTTATCCGGTATGAAACTGATCTGGAACTTTCCTTACAACTCCAGCCTCACATGTAAATATCTTCCAGGCCATGTCCTTGCCCCAAACGCATGTGTAACAATTAACGGAGGAAATTTTGAGGGAGGATATATAGCTAACCGTATTATAAACTGCCAGGCAGAAGGTCATTTCTACCCATACGGAGAAGTAACCGAACCTGCATCAACACCTGAACCGAGTGTAGCACCAACTGCTGTTCCTACTGAGGTTCCTACAGCAACTCCTTCTCAGACCGTTGCTCCTACCGAGGTTCCTACGGCAA
>NZ_JAHLQE010000018.1 GCF_018918235.1 Eubacterium sp. MSJ-13 | reverse complement strand
CCATTCGCTGAAAAGTTTATATCAATCTCTGCTGTTTATATATGCTTTTTTATTTTATGCAGTGTACCTTGCCAGTCCATTCGTTATCCCTGACTCTATTTTTTCCTTTGCTAATGTAAGCTGTATTATAAATGTCACGGTCAGGAACATCTTCATCTTTTTCAGTCCTCTTATCGTATGCTTTTCAAATTGAAAATCACGGTCTATACGTCCGTTTACTCTTTCAATGCTTGTTCTTTTTTTATACAGTCTTTTCCATTTTTTTGAATTCCTTGCCACTTTCGTAAATATACGTTGGTCTATCTTTAATGGTATTCTGAATATCCTTTTATCATGATATTTAGGATGAAATCCATATCTCTGACTGTCCCTGCTCTTATCATAACCTTTATATACTAATTCTATTTCCTCTCCACTGTCTGTTATATAGTATACTCTTCCTTTGTAATCGTAAACGATATTCGTATCTTTAAACTGTTTTGTTTCATCTCCCTGCCACATATTTCTTATGTCTATAACTGGAGCTGTTCCTTCTGCGGTAAGCCACTCTATCAGCTCCGTACTGTCATATCCCTTATCTGCCAGAAAATATTTGCACTTTTCCAGTTTCTCCGGATATTTTTCTTTTATGTTATCTAACAGCTTTTCTGTTTCTTTAACTTCACTGTTCGATGCCTTTGTCACTTCATAATCAACCGGCAGTTCATATGTTGCATCTGATAACAGATGCAGACGAAATCCAAACCATTTCTTTGTTTTTACCACTTTTTCACCGTCAGGTTTAGTTGTTGTGTAGCTCTTTTGGCACCAGTTGGCATCCCCTCTCCTCTGTTACCGCTGTTTTTTTCTGAAATTCTTCGTGCGTAACTTTGTATAGCTTTTCCGTCCGATGCTATAATCTCACCAAAACCGTTAAGGTTTTCATACATATATTTCACAAGCGCATCAAACATTTCTCTTAATTCATCTTCACACTCCTTTAAATTGTTCAAAAAATTTGTATATGCACTTGCTGTCGGAGCCAGTTTATATCGGCTTTCCCTTATCTTTTTTCCATACTTGTCTTTCTTGTCAGTTAATACAGAATATATATGCGGTTGAAATCCGCATATAATACGGAGCTGACTGTTCCTGTTTAATTCTCTTAAAAGACTTGCAACAGAGTCGTGGTCAAATATAAAGCTTGCAATAAAAGAATTCCACATAGCTTCTACTGGCCATTCATTTCTTCCTTTTCCTCGTTTTTCTTTTAATTTTTGTATTAATTTTTCATCTGGAAGATTGTCAAAAACTTTTTGTAATCTTTCTAAATCTCCAAGATTTTCATTTTGGGTATCGTCAAATATTGAAATCTGTGTTATTATCTTCATAGAAAAGCACCTCCTTTTAATGTGGTTTGGTCACTTACATTATACACCATTATGGTGATGAAGGGTGCTTTTCTTTTTATATTTTTTATATAAACAGCAGTTTTAATGATGGATATTTATGCAGCAAATGGCGTTAGAACATCGTCGGCACTTAGGACATGTATTTTATGTCCTTATGTGCCGCTACGAATGTTCTCCGAGGTGAGAACCGTCCATTTGTCGTATAATATCCATCATTAAACTGCGTTCGGAGCAAAACAAAGTTCAGATGGTCGAATATTTACATAATGTTAAGAAAAGCCACAGAAAATACGATAAAATCGTGATATTCTATGGCGATTTATTTTTTGATATCTTTTGAACTTCTTTTATTTCCTAGATTTCGCGACAGCGAAATCTATTCTTTGTATAATTTTCACAAAAGCAAACAATTTTTTACAAACATACCTATAAGAAGTAACCTCCTGTATAAAACTACTCTTTTATTGTAGTTCAAGAAATATATTGCTTCAATACATATTTGCATAAGTACTCTTTTTTCCTACCATCCATGGTGCAATTCTCATAACTATTTCGTAAGCTATACTGCATATTACCATTGTTACAGTAACAACAAACAAAGACAGTAGAATATTCTCTCTGACAGCGTCCGTACTCATACGAAATGGAATAGAAATAACCTTTACCACAATCCTATATACTGAACCGTGGATACAAAGAATGATTAAAGAAATTCGACCAAAGTATTGCAGAGGTCTATTTTCATTGATAATCCATGCAAACAACATCATTCCTGCCACACCAATCAATGCAGTTATAAACCACATGATCCCTGTGGTTAAATTGAAATAAGCTAAAAAGAAATTTATAAGAAGTAGAACTACAGCAAAAATTTTAACTTCCATCTTTTTATATGCTTCTCCATTTAATTCTCCAGCAAAAAATGTACCTACTGCATAAAAACCGATAAACTTAAACATACGATCGATACCCCAAGGTAATCCCGGCATTGGAATGATAATATAAACTATACTCATCAAAGCAGAAATAATATACGCAACTTTCCTGCTACTAATATTTACAATAATATTGAATATCACAACTGTTACAAAAAAGCATGGTAGAAACCACAGATGGACATTGAAGTCTAAATTGTCATAAGCACCTGAAAATAAACCAATAAGAGAATCTATAAAACTCATATCTGAATCCCGAAATTTTCTCTCTATGACCTGCCAGTAAATCAATATTATAAAACCAAACGAAAAATATGGAATAACTATAGTCTGTATCCTTCGTTTAATATCTACTAAAACTGATTTTTCTTTATACACCCAACCTGCTGCAATGAAAAACAACGGCATATGAAATGAATACAGCCAATTATAAATTATGCTATTATGATAGATATGCCCTATTACAACCAGAATAATTCCTGTTCCCTTTAATATATCAAGCCATGATAATCTGCTCTGCTCTGCTCTGCTCTGCTCTGCTCTGCTCTGCTCTGCTCTGCTCTGCTCT
>NZ_JAHLQE010000110.1 GCF_018918235.1 Eubacterium sp. MSJ-13 | reverse complement strand
TCTGCGCACACTTGACACAAACTTGATATGCACAAAAAGCGTGTGCAGAAATGAGGATTTTTATGAATAATAATGTACTTGTTACCGTACATGGTTTACAACACGAAATAGATGACAAAGAAGGCATACAGACAAAGCAGACAGGTAATTACCGCCTTGTTGCCGGAAAACATGTAATATCATACAAAGAATATTTCAGAGATGAGGAAACCGGAAAAGATGCAACGGTCTCAAATCTTCTTAAAATTTCGGACGATACAGTCACACTTACAAAACGAGGTGCTACAAACACTGAAATGACATTTAAGACAGGCATGACACACACCGGATTTTATGAAACACCTTTTGGTTCAATGCATATGTGCCTTGACACCACAAGGGTTGATATTAAAGAAGATGATAACAAAATAGAGATTTCAATAGACTATGGACTTGACATGAACTACAATCATATCTCCGACTGCACGATAAATATGATAATCGAGTCGTTAGATTAGCCAAAACAGTCTATACTTTCAAATCATAACATATAAATATATATCACACAAAGCATACAAAACAGCAAAAAGGAACTGTGCATCAATTATACACAGTCCCTTTTTATTTTAAAACAATATTTACTTTTCTTTAGAAAACTTGTTCTTAATCTTCTGAGAAAATTTAACCTTCTTTGGCTTCGCCTCAAGGTTTGTCCTAAGTCCCTGAACCTTTGTGATATAGATTCCACTTACTGTCGCACGAACAGACTTTTTAACAGGTATAAGTTCAAATATCTTCTCATCACAGATAAGTGTCATAATCTTTGGACCGACCTTAGCTTTTACGATAGGAACTTTCTGACCTCTTAGATACTTAGGTGTCTGATCTATAACAAGCTGTGGAAGACCTGACTCTTTCAATTTCATACGCTTTTTATCAACTACCAGCAGTGACACACTCTGTGCGGCTGCTTCTATCTCTTTCTGTGTGCTTTCCTGACGGGCCTGTAACTTTTTGCCATATATACTAAGGGCAACAAGTGCAGCTATCAGCAAAACGATAATTACAATCATAACCACTACCCACACTTTTACGCCAAGCACAGGCACTAAAACAAATCCTTTGTTCATAAAATGTAACCTCTTTCTGCATAAATTCTTTTATATAAAAATTATATCATTTTTAGTATAACATATTTTCCAATATTGTGCAAAAAACTTTATGATTCTATGCATTAGCCTTAACTTTCTCTCCGATTATCTCTCTCACTTTTTCACCGACATGCTTCTTCTCGGCTCTCTCCATATCTTCCATATAAACAGGCTCACAATATTCTATTGTCACATGTGCACTGTGAATCCATGGAAGATGCTTTTCAAATACCTCATCAGTATTGTTTATCGCAACCGGAATTATAGGGCACTTTGCTTTGTCTGCAAGTTTGAAACTCGCCTCATGAAATTCAAGAAGCTCCTCTCCTTTATTTCTCGTTCCCTCAGGTGCAATATATATAGAAGTTCCATTCTTTAAAAGTTCGATTCCCTGCAAGATAGTTTTCATGCCTTCCTTTATATTTTCCCTGTCAAGGAATAAACAATCCATCTGTTTCATCCACCATGAAATCATTGGTGTCTTTTCAATTTCTTTTTTTGAAACAAACGCCGCCGGCATAGGAGCTGTCGTATATCCGACTAAAATGTCAAAAAAACCTCTGTGATTGTAAGCATAAAGTGCCGCCCTATCCCTGACAATATTCTCTCTTCCCTTAACGGTCAGCTTAACACCTGACAAAAACAAAATCACCTTAAAGCCGCCCTTTACACAGACCTGTGCGACAACTGCTTTCTTTCTCTGATCAAACTTTCCAATTATCCACAATACAAGAGCCATTGGAATAGTAAATATCGTATACAATATTAAAAAAATCGCAACCAGTATAAGTCTCATAATCCATCCTCATTTCCTTTTTCTTTGGGTAACTGCCTCCACACTTCAGATAAACTGTTATATGAAAAACATTTCCGATAAATAAGTTTATCATGTGAATGAGATGATTGCAATAAATCACAGACACTTTCTTTTAGCACTCTTGCAATTCGCCAAAAGTAGTATTATACTAATTTACTACAATAAAAATGAGGTATTATATGACTTTAGATTACTACAGAATTTTCTTCTATGTGGCTCGTTATAAAAGTTTTTCTAAAGCCGCAGAAGCATTAAATAACAACCAGCCAAATATCACACGATATATGAATATCCTTGAGAGTGAACTCGGATGCAAACTTCTTATCCGCTCTCACAAAGGTGTCAAACTCACCCCAGAGGGAAAACAGCTCTATGATCATGTCGCTGTTGCCATGGCACAGCTTACAATGGGAGAAAACGAACTTATACGAAACAAAAGCCTGGAAACAGGTATTGTAACTATTGGAGTAAGCGAAACTGCATTAAGACTTTATCTGCTGCCAAAACTTGAAAAATTTCATAAACAATATCCACATGTAAGACTGAGAATTTCAAACCATTCTGCCCCACAGGCAGTTTCGGCACTTGAAAAGGGACTTGTTGACTTTGCTGTTATCACAACTCCTGTTGATTATAAAAAACCGCTTCACATGACTACACTTTATCCTTTCAGGGAAGTGCTTATCTGCGGCAGGGATTTCAGTGATATTGCACAGAAAAAACAAAGCCTCCATGACCTTTTAAATATCCCATTTATATCATTGACAGAGGGAACTGCCACACACGATTCACATCACCAGTATTTTTTTGATAACCATCTTAAATTTACTCCTGATATAGAAGCTGCAACGACAGACCAGATAATTCCAATGGTAAAACACAACTTAGGAATCGGTTTCTGCCCTGAAGAACTTGCAAGACCTGTTATTGACATCGGTGATATTCTTCAGATACACCTTGTAGAAAATGAACCCGAAAGAGAAATCTGTCTTATTCAGGACATGAGCCGTGGTACAAGCATTGCAGTGTCAAAACTTATAAATATGTTGATTGAAAATTGACATTATATCTCAAACAAAATATACTAAAAATAATTAATGATATTAATAATATCTTCACAAATAACTACTGTATTTTATAAGAAACGGGGTGATATAAGTGGGTATATATTTCAATCCGACAAACGAGAGCTTTACACAGGCCAAAAACAGCATGATATATATAGATAAAACAGAATTATTGGGGCAACTAAATTTAAGACTGTCAACCGAAAATAAATGTATAGCTGTAAGCCACGCAAGGCGTTTTGGCAAGTCACATGCCGCCGGAATGATAGATGCATATTACAGCCTTGGCTGTGATTCGTCAAATCTCTTTGAAAATACAAAGATTGCTGACAGCCCTGACTATAAGAAATATATGAATAAATATAATGTTATTCATTTGGACATTTCTTCGTTTTGGGACGATTTCAAGGATGATCTGGTAGAAAAAATCAAAGAGTATATAATAGATGATTTTAAAAAGTCATTTAATGAAGAAATCGATTACTCAAAAAAATTCAGCATAATCCTTATGTCTGTTTACCAAAAAACTAATATCCCATTCGTAATTATTATCGATGAGTGGGACTGTGTTGTCAGAAACAGTGATGATAAGGAACTTGTACACCATTATTTACAGTTTCTACATTCACTATTTAAATCCGAAGAATCTAAATCATTTTTAGCACTTGGATATATCACCGGAATTCTTCCTATTAAAAAGATTAAGGACGAGTCAGCTCTTAATAATTTTCGTGAATATACAATGTTAAAATCAAAGCCAATCACAAAATACTATGGTTTCACAGAAGAAGAAGTCAAGGAATTGTGTAAAAAATACGATATGGACTTTGATTCAATCAAGACATGGTATAATGGTTATCTGATAGATGGAGTTCATATGTACAATCCAAACTCCGTTACACAGGCTATGATAGATCAGGATTGTGATTCCTATTGGAGAAATACATCTTCTTTTTCATCGATAAATACATTTATTACAATGAATTATGCCGGTCTTAAAGATGACATTATGACAATGCTTGCCGGTGGAAAAGTCAGAGTAAATCCAAATACATTTAAAAATGATTTTTCAACTATTGCTTCAAAAGATGATGCATTAACAGCACTTATCCATTTGGGATATTTAGGCTATGACTCCGATAGAAAAAAAGCATTCATCCCAAACTATGAAGTAGCAACAGCTTTTGAATCAGCATTGCAGACTGGTGAATGGTCTGATATAGCAAAAGCAATTTCAACTTGCGATGAATTACTTGATGAAACTATAGACGGAAATGCAGAAAGAGTTGCAGAACTGGTAGAACAGGCTCATGATACCTATACATCAATTCTTAAATATAATGATGAAAATTCACTAAGCTGTGTTCTTACAATGGCGTACTTTACTGCACCGGCATATTACAATATAGTTCGTGAGATGCCTGCCGGCAAAGGTTTTGCTGACTTTGCGTTTATTCCCAGATCAAACGCCGGTTTCAGACCTGCAATGATTGTTGAACTTAAATATAACGAATCAGCCGAAACTGCAATTAAACAGATAAAAGAGAGAAAATATCAGGGTGTATTGTCCGGATATAGTGACAAGATTCTTTTGGTGGGAATCAATTATGATACGGATGGTCCAGATAAAAAACACCATACATGTGTGATTGAGGAATGGAAAAATTCCTGATATAAAATAAAACAAAAGCCGATAAAAACAGGCATCTTTTACTTGCCCGCTTTTATCGGCTTTTTCATTTAAGTCTCATTTTAAAACCATATCATTTATTCATATTTAAGTGTTATCTACCAATAACTTCCACTTCCGAGCATAGAAAAAAGCGGGTGATGGGAATCGAACCCACGTATCCAGCTTGGAAGGCTGGTGTTCTACCA
>NZ_JAHLQE010000019.1 GCF_018918235.1 Eubacterium sp. MSJ-13 | reverse complement strand
AATATTTTCAGATGTGCATAAACACTTGAAGTCGATGCCACCCCTACCATCTTGCATATCTCCCTGATAGCAGGAGCATAACCATTCACACGCTGATATTGCATAATGCTTTCATACACATTCTGCTGCTTCTCCGTCAATGGTGCTCTGTCTACCAGATCAATTCTTGCTGATTCGCTCATGTTCCGCCTCCCTCTTTATCCAAAGTATCCATGTGGATGTACTGTGTGTTCTTCTTTTGCATTGACTGCCGATAGAATCCTGTCCCGGTACATGAGTCCCCTCTGGATACTGTAAAATCCAAATCTTCTGCGTATCTCATCCACCGCTGAATCCATCTTCATCTGCTTTTCACGCTTCTCCACACTTGAGAACAAATCAATCTGTTCCCAATAATTATCTGTTACTAAGTCTGCACCTCGGACACCAACACTGCGGATTGGTTTGCTCCAGTTATAGTTTTCCTTAAATATCTGATAAGCATATGCAGCTATCTCTCCGGTTATATTCGTTGCATGGTCAATCTTTTTCTGACGGGTAAAAGAGAATAACTCATTATCCCTGACACTTATCTCAACCACTCTGCACCGGAATCCATTCTCACGAAGTCTTGCTGCAACACTCTCAGCCAGAATATAAAGAACAATCTTTACATCCTCATCGCATACTAAATCCTTTGGTGTCGTTGTGCTGTTTCCCACCGATTTGATTGGAGCGTGGGTATTCTCCAGCTTGACAGGTGAATCATCATAGCCATTAGCAAATGACCATAAGATACTGCCCATCTTTCCAAGGTGACTGTTAAGCACATCTTCATCTGTTCTTGCAAGATCACCTATGGTTTTAATACCAAATAATGCAAGCTTTCTGTTCGTACTTTTGCCAACGTATAGAAGATCTGCCACCGGAAGTGACCATGCCTTCTGCTTAAACTCACTCTTATACATAGTTGTGATTGCATCAGGCTTCTTATAATCAGAACCAAGCTTTGCAAATATCTTATTGAAAGAAACACCAACACTTACTGTGATGCCAAGCTCTGACTTCATTCTCCTGCTGATTTCCTGTGCAATGAGCAATCCATCTCCTTTAAGGGAACTGCTCCCTGTCACATCAAGCCAGCACTCATCAATTCCATATGGCTCCTGTCTGTCCGTATGTATAAAAGCTTCTCCTAAAATAGTCTGGTCAGTTCTTAATACAAAATACTCGAATATCCTCGCAACAAAACATACAAGATAAATTGTTAATACCTGCCTAATTCCCCGCTTATCTTTCATGATCCAATTTTCCTTTCCTGCTAAAAATTAAAAATTCTGGCTTTAATATACACAAAAAAGGATACTATGTGATGGATTCCTGTCGGAAATACAAATATTATGTACCAAGTTACAAATTATCGGGCAAATGCTTCCTTTATACCTGCTATATAGCTTCTTGTAACAACAATATGCTCATCATTGCCAAGCACTGCTTCTATGTGACTATTCTTAGATATCATCATACTTCTAAGCTTATACTTATTTATAATACAGTTCTTTCTTACTCTGATAAAACCAGCTGCCTCTAAGATTTTCTCTAACGAGAGCAGATTCTCACTACTTTCATAAACCCGACTGGCTGTATACAGATATGTACGCCTGTCAATTGTCTCAATATAATATATATCTGTTGGATATAATTTGTAGATCTCATCCTCATATTTAGCCGGAATGGTAATAGAAAGAGATCTTACAAACTTCTCAACCTGCTCTACTTCTTTCGTTTGTTTATGAAAAAACAGGTGAACCTCAGGCTCTTCATATTTCTCATTCTTATTCATAAATAATTTCATATGTATACCCACGTTATTATCAAATTATTGCTCTCTGCTTTGTTCCACTTTCATTATCAAAAAGCATAAAACTATGAAAGAAACGCTCTTTCACATCCGTGATACGATTCGTATCATTCCCGCAAACCTTACTTGTATCATGAATGTTCTTTCACATACTGCAGAAATTCCGGTGTCTTTGACCAGTATTTTACACCCCAGTTTTCAAAATTCCATTCTTCCATGTAATCGTTGCACTCAAAATCAACATAATACATTTCTTCGTTATGTACAACAAAATTCGTTGGAAAATAATCAATATTTGTATTGGCAGCATATAACAGCTCACACATTTTATGCAATTGTTCGATATAGTCAGTTTTCATCTTGTCTTCTAAAACCAACTGATAAATCGTGTCACCGTCAATAAATTCCTTCAAAATACGTTCATTTTTCACATCTGTTTCAAGCATGGCAGGCATCTTTATTCCGATTTCTTTCAGTTTCTTGTAATCTCTGATTTCTGCCTCAAGCTTGTTTCCGAACTGATAATAATCACAAGGTTCATGATGTATCTGCTTCAAAACATACCTGTTATTTCCAGACTCTGCCAAATAAGAATATCCACCTTTCCCCTTTCCTAGCAGTTTAATTATTGTATAGCTTTTCCCATTTACGGTCATTTCTTTATTCATGTGTTTTCTCCTTTGTTCTACATCACATTGATTACTGTTATTTAATATTCTGTTCAATATTACAATAGAAATATAGTTTTCACAAAGGTTAAACGTGTAACCCACCACAAAATTCTCATTCGATTTTTGTGATATTTCCCCATATTTCAGATTACAACACACTGCTGTTTTCATCATTTACTCTTGAAACTACCGATTGTCATAATTATAAATCCAGTCTTCTGAATCTGAAACATTACATTGTCAGCATCCGAAAGAACAGATAACAACTGTGCTTAGATATTTGTCCCTCTCATTTCGTTCTCTCTAACGCTTAAAATCACATCTAAATATGGCATAATATCCTCCACAGAGTATCCCATTTTTTCTAAATATTTTCTTTGTATATTGCTATCGTAGCTTAGCAAAAAATAAGTTCTTGCAACATCATACAATTCTGTT
>NZ_JAHLQE010000127.1 GCF_018918235.1 Eubacterium sp. MSJ-13 | reverse complement strand
TAGCAAATGCAGTAAAATCAAGGCTTTTTGTTAAACTTGCACTAAAAAGAATAGAGAGTAGATTATGTGAAAATAGTCATATATGATATTAAGTTTTTTACAGAGAAAGAAATAATGAGCTATATATTAAAAACCGGATTTATAAGGTGTCATGGGGAATATGATCAAACCTATAAATCCGGTTGTTTTATATTGATTTATGCAGACATGAAAAGCAATACAATATCAGATTATTTTTACTCCGTATGGTTCTAAAGTTATTGATTCGTTATCGGTCATGTTGAAGGAAATCTCTTTCTCAGTGTCATTTAAATAAAATTCTGTTATATTGCCGTTTTCATCTTCTCGTTTATGATATTCGACTCCGTCAGGAAGAGTAAGATAAGGGGTATCTGTTTCATCAAGCATTGTCTTGAATAATTCAGCCATTGAGTCCATATCGATTCGTGCCGCTACATAATATGCTTTACCTTCACCGAAGCTCTTACATGTTACGGCAGGTGTACCTGAATAAAAGTCACTGTCGTATTTTGCAAGGATATCGGCATCAGATACGCGTAATATTTCTGCATAATCACGGATATCTGCTTTATGACCGTCTGTAAATGTTGCTGAATTTTTATCACTGTCATAATATGTGTCTATTTCTTCACTTATAACACCAAAAAGCTCACTTAATCCGTCACCCGGAAAACCTCCGAGATAACAGAGGGCGTTTTCATCAACATATCCTGTGAGATATGTTGCCATCAGATGACCGCCCCGTTTTACGAAATTTTTGAGATTTTCGGAAACACTCGGTCTTAACATATAAAGCATAGGAGCGACAACAACATTATAGTCGTTAAGATCATCATCGGCAGCAACAATATTCATGTCTATTCCAAGTTTTAAAAATTCATGATAGATATCTATACAAGTTTTTGCATAATTTTTTGTTTTATCGGACAAGCCACGCATATCGTCAATCGCCCACATATTGTCCCATTCAAATATAAGAGCTGCTTTTGGTTTTACGACAGTACCTTTTACCTTTGAGAGATTGTCGAGCATAGCTCCGACCTCGGCAACTTCCTTGAAGATTCTTGTATCATCAGTTCCAAGGTGGTCTACAACAGCACCATGATACTGTTCAAATGAGCCGCGGCTTTTTCTCCACTGAAAATACTGTACTGTGTCAGAGCCACATGCAACTGCCTGTGCACTGAAAAGTTTATGTACTCCGGGGCGTTTGAGTTTATTGTAACCATGCCAGTTTACAAGTCCGGGCGCACATTCCATAAGCATAAATGGCTGGTCTTTCTTTAATGAACGCATGACAGCGTGGTCAAAAGAGTTATGTGCCATTGTATCTGCCATTGTTTCATAATCATTATGGAAGAAAGGATATGAATCCCACGATACTACATCGAGTTCTTTTGCCATGACACGATAATCGAGTCCGGGGAAGAGCTGCATAAAGTTTGTAGTGACAGGGATGTTAGGTGTTCTTTTTCTGATAATATCAATTTCTGATTTCATATAATCAGTGGTATTCCATGTAGTAAAACGCTTCCATTCAAGGTTTAATCCCATGATGCTGAACTCACCGTTTGAATAAGGAGGTTCTATCTGTGAAAAGTCGTTGAATGTATGACTCCAGAAGCTTGTCCACCATTCTTTATTTAATTTGTCTATATCATGGTCAAATTTATCTGCAAGGTAGTCCTGGAATTTCTTCTTACACAGAGGACAGAAACATTCTCCGCCGAATTCATTAGATAGATGCCACATAGCAAGTCCGGGATGATTTCCTACAGTATCTATTATCTTGTTTATGATAATACCTGTTTTTTCCCTGAATTTAGGTGATGACATACAGTGGTTGTGGCGGACACCATGATGTGCTCTGTGGTCATCAGCACCTACACGCATACATTCAGGATATTTTTCGTCAAGCCATGCAGGGCGTGCACCTGAAGGTGTTGCAAGTATAGTGTAGATACCATTTTCATACAGTTTGTCCATAATGTCTTTTAGCCAGTCCATATGGAATTCGCCTTCAGAAGGCTCGTAAGCTGCCCATGAGAAGATACCCAGAGACATGCTTGTCATTTTTGCTTTTTTCATAAGTTCAATATCTTTTTCGAGGATATCAGGTCTGTCAAGCCACTGGTCAGGATTGTAATCCGAGCCGTGAAGTATACCGTTTACCTGCGGAAAAAAAATTCTTTTGTTCATATAGTTCGTTACCTCCAAATTTGATTGTAGAAATTATAACATCTGCTTATATGAATAACAATCGGTTTTTATATCAAAAAATTCTTTTTAGGTAAAAATAAAATTTTTTCTTAGAAATAAAGGCACATGGCAAGGTAGCCGCAGCACCAGTGAAGGATAACGCATCCCCATATATTCTGCTGGCGTTCATATATATAGCCAAGAGCAAGACTTAAAAGAAATGCGCCTATCATGAAATAGAAGCCAAAAGGCATATGCATAAGTGAAAACAAAAGTGATGTGAGGAAGATACTGAAAAATTTCTGGAATCTTACCTTCATCAATGATTTGACACTTGTCTGTATTACTCCACGCGCCAGAAATTCCTGGACAAATGCGGTGAATATATAGGTATATGCACCGTGGAGTGAACCGCCGATATAGTATGCTTTTATCTGATAACCTAGCAGTGTGAGGACTGCCTTGCTTAACAGGAGGACACAGGAGGCTATAACGGCTGTAACTAAGGTTTCGATAGTGTTCTTTTTCAATGTTGACAGCTTTGGTATAAGACCTATGTCACGCATTGAGAAACTTGTCATAAAGACGATTTCCAAAAACAGCAGGAATGTGATAAATTCTATGATCTGTGTGTAAACTGATGATTTAAGGTATATATGCAGAGTAAAACGCATAAGGCTCCATGACATCAGAAAAACACTTATACACAAAATAAGACCGGCAAATATAAATGCACAGTCATGCTCATGCTGGCGCAGATTAAATCTGTCCGTATCATCCTCGATAAGAATGACCATACCGTTAAAAGAAGTGTCAGGATCTTTATAAGGTGAATCAGGATCAAAAACTTCCTGTTTTGATGGTTTTAAAAGACTTATATCAATATTAAAGTGATGGCTCTCTTTTTCTTTGCCGAAGCGGTATCTTACAGGTGTTTTCGGGAAGACTTTATGTTTCTCCATACTGTCTCGGAAAAGTTTGTTAAATGCCCTGTTTTTTTTGTTCTGTAAAAAAAGTTCCGTAAAGGACTGTCCTAATATATCGGAGACAGCTTCTATGTTTAATATTTTGCAGCATGCTGAATTACAGTATGTTATAATGCCCTCGGAATCTAATGTTATTACTCCGTCAGACATATTTTCAAATATCATGTTTTTTTGTTCTGCTGATATAGTATCAGGTAATTGTGAAGTCATTGTAATCCTCGTTTCTTTATGTTTTTATCTCTCTTTTAAGTATATCACATTTCTATAGCGAATTTTTATCAAATTCGCATTGTTTATATTGACTTTTCTTTAAAAGTATACGAAAATAGGCGTGGTGCTTAAAAATAAACACAAAATTTAGAAATGGAGATGATTAGATGTTTGGTTTTGGTCAGTTAATAGACATTTTAAAGAAAAGCCCAAAGAAGATCGTTTTTACAGAAGGTGAGGATCCGCGTATCCTTGAGGCATCTTCACGATTGCTTGCAAGCTATTTCCTTCATCCGATCCTTATCGGTAATGAGGACAAGATTATGAAAGCAGCAGAAGAGAGCGGATTTAATATCCGTGGGGCTGAGATTATAGATCCTGAAAAATATGATAAAATGGATGAGATGGTTGAGGTGCTTTGTGAACTCAGAAAGAAAAAAGGCATGACTCCTGAAAGAGCAAGGGAAGTTCTTTCACAGGCAAACTATTTTGGTACCATGCTTGTAAAGATGGGAGTTGCTGACTCACTTTTAGGCGGTGCTACATATTCGACAGCAGATACTGTTCGTCCCGCACTCCAGATAATAAAGACAAAGCCTGGACATAGCATTGTTTCTTCATGCTTTATTCTTGTAAGACCTAGTGCTACAGGTGAAAATGAAGTTATCGCAATGGGTGACTGTGCTATAAATATTAAGCCATCTGAGGACGAGCTTGTTGAGATAGCAGGCGAAGCTGCAAAATGTGCGAAGATTTTCGGAGTTGATCCACAGGTTGCATTTTTAAGCTATTCTACACATGGCTCAGGAAAAGGTGAGGATGTAGACAAGATGTGCAATGCTGCAAGAAAGGCTAAAGAGAAATATCCTGACCTTCCTATAGATGGAGAACTTCAGTTTGATGCAGCAGTATCGCCTAGAGTTGCAAGGACAAAGTGTCCTGAGTCAAAAGTTGCAGGTCATGCAAATACATTTATATTCCCTGACATAAACGCTGGAAATATCGGATATAAGATTGCTCAGCGTATGGGTAATTTTGAAGCATATGGCCCTATCTTACTTGGACTTAATGCACCTGTAAATGATCTGTCAAGAGGCTGCAATGCATCAGAGGTTTATTCTATGGCTATCATTACGGCAGCATTGGCAAATAATATTTAAGATTATTAGATAATAGGACTGTTTTATATGAAAGATAAATTTTTCTTGACACATATGTTACCTATATTAAGAGCGCATATTGCAATATTCGATGAAGATGGAAATCTTTTGGAACAGCTTTCTGCTTCAAGAGAAGATGATATTATGCTTTATTCGCAGATAGTAAAAAAAGCAGGAAAAAATCTTCCTTATATAGTTGTTATAGAGACTGGAGTGGTCGTGTGTGCTATGTGGAATGAAGCCGAATCAGAGTTTATTGTGATAGGAAAAGTGGCTATGTTTTCTTCTTTTGAAAAACGTAGTTCAGATATACTTGTCTGTTCAAAAGACGCATACACATCGGCAGTTATACTTATATGGAATAAACTTACCGGAAAACAGATTGGAAAATCTGATCTTTGGAGTAATAATATAAGCTTAGGTAAACCTGTGGAGGTATTCATTACGAAAAGTATCTTTGAGTATCAGGAAAGTGGAAAATTTCATAATCCTTATGCACAGGAACTCAGAGAGCATGATAGTATCAGGCGTGGTGATCTTAAAGGACTTAAAGAAAGTATAGATGAGGTTTATCCTGGTGAGATTGGAAAGCTTGCTGAAGACCAGGTCAGAAGTATAAAGAATGTTGCGATAGGTGTTATAACATGTGCTTCCAGGTGTGCGATAGAGGGAGGGCTGAATGCTGAAGCAGCATTTTCAATGGCTGATGGATATATTAGATATCTTGAAGAAGAATTAGATGATCCGATTAAAATTGAGCATTTTGTAAGAGAAGCGGAGTATAATTTTACAAGAGATGTTCATAATTTAAATAGCAACGATATTAAAAATCCATTGATACATCAGGTAAAAGACTATATATTTGCACATATACATGAACCTCTTATGGTGAGAGATATAGCAAAATATGTAGGAGTGTCACCTAATTATCTTTCAGAACAATTCAGTCAGTTTGAGGGTGTAACATTAAAGCAGTATATAATTGACGAAAAGATAAAATCAAGCGAATATCTTTTAAAATATACGGATTATTCTTTGCAGGAGATAAGCAGTTATTGTGCTTTCAGTTCGCAGAGCAGATTTAGTGTTTATTTCCAAAGAAAAAATGGAATAACTCCAGCAAAGTACCGAAAAAAGTATCAGAATGGGAGAAAATGAAAAAATAGAATAGAAAATGTAATAAAATGGTGAAGATATGTATATATTTAAACGCTCAATGGTGGTATAGTATCGTGAAAGTTGCAAGAAGTTTTTTGGTATTATGAAAAGGAGTGTTTATCATGAACAAGATTAACATTAAGTTTAATGATGTAACTGATGTAAACAAATTTGTTCACATTCTCTCAAAGTATGATGCTGATTTCAATCTGTATTGTGGAAGCTATTGCGTAGATGCAAAGTCATTGCTTGGAATCATGACTATGGATCTTAGAAATAGCATGTGGATGACAGGAAACTGTGAGCCGGGTGAAGCAACTCAGATTATTCATGAATTAGGAGATTTTGTTGCAGCATAAGATATTTTGAAAGATCATTTTAGAAGATATGAATATAGATTAAGGGCGGCACAGGGGCTCTGCATACGACAGGTGTATGCAGAGTTTTTCTTTTTTACAAATGTATAAATTTATGATAGAATAAAAAGAAGTTTTTTTAACACTATCAAGGAAGTCCCCCACTTCTATTGCGTAGAGCAATAAGTGGGGGGTGGGACTTGCTTGTATCAGGAGGGGTACAAGCCCCTTCTGATATGCTGCGATA
>NZ_JAHLQE010000008.1 GCF_018918235.1 Eubacterium sp. MSJ-13 | reverse complement strand
ACCTTGAGGTTCTTTTTTATTCAATTGGCACTTTTAATGAATTACAGGAATGCTCCTACATGTTCATAAAAATATTTCTTCTAAAAAGTATATCTGTCAGAATGTAATACACCAGATATATCACTGAAATCCAGAGTAAAGATAATATTAAATATTTTATATCCCATACATACATTCCAACACCATGTATCATTATCCTATTTATATGCAATGAAATAATTCCTCCAATACCAAACGCGACAACTGCTGGAAATAAATAATTTAAAGCAAGCTGCTGATGTATCAGATAAGTTATATCTGACTGTTTCATTCCCAATTTGGCAAGTATCATATACCTGTATCTATAATCTTTTGAATCACTGAGTAGGCGAATGGATAATACCGCCATTGTTGCACATAAAAAAACTAAACTGATATATGCAAAAGGAAACATTATTGCCAAAATAGCCGATTTTAAACTGTTCTCTATTTCTGTTTTCATTAATACAGGGCTTGTATATAAAATATTATGATTACTTCCGTATTTAAAATTATCTGTTTCCGTATTAATATCCCGTAACTGTTCAGCAACATTTATAGGAATACTTTCTTTAGTCTGCATGGCATAAACAGTGTAATAAGGTTTTAATGAGCCAATCACATCATCTGGAACAACAATTATATAATCTGCACCATTGTGCCCATTCTGTTCAAAGTCGTCTGTACAAATTTCTGATAATTGCAGCTTTTTATTTCCAACAACAATATCTTTTTTGAACAACCCCGATGTCAATTCATCAGATATACGATATTTAACTTGAAAAATATATTTGTCACTTTTCAATTTTTTTTCCGGTAATCCCAACATTTCTCTTAACTTATTATAATCACTAAGCTGCATAAAAGTATTGTATTTATAATATACATCGCAATCAGGATTGTCATTTAAAATCTTCTGATTTATGTTATAATCATTCTCTTTCCATAAATCGCTAAAATAATTTAAATGTGTATATAGCCAGATTCTCACACTTTGGGATGAATTTCTGTAAACAACATACTCATGTTCTGAGCTCATTCCAATATGATTATCATTTAATAATTCTTTCTCTTTATGAAAATCCATAGTTATATCATCATGATATATCATTAACGAAAAAGGAAATTCAACATCAATCTGAACATTTTGATAATCTGTGTAAAACATTGCAATAGTGCTGCATATCAACGAACAGGAAAGTAACAATACCGTTATAAACAATAACTTTTTCATTGTTTTAAATTTTGATGTTACAGTACGGTATAAAAACAATCTATTATTTTTTAATAATAAAAGATTAAACCTGCATTTGTGAAAAATTGAAATTTTTCCATTATCCACAAGCTCTGTTTTTCTCTTTTCCTTTAATAATGCAGCAATATTTAATTTCATAAAATGCTTTCTGATACTTATTAATGCACCTACGTAGCAGACAGTATAAACTACAAAAGAAAATATAACGCAGAAAAAACTAAAATTTGCTTTTATTTTATATTCTATCCTGAATAGATGATAAAATATATCCATCAAAATCTGTTGTATCAGCCATCCCACAGCCAATCCAATCAACCATGAAACACCAGACTGATAACAGGTTTCCCTACAAAAAAGTAAAAATATATCTTTTTTTCTTGTACCTATAAGCATATAAATTGCAAATTCTTTACTTCTATTTTTCAACATGTATTCCATAATATAATGAATAAGCCATACATTCACCAAAACAATAATACCAGTCGAAATAAGTAACAAAACATCCATTGTAAAACTCTGTTCACACAATTCCTGAATGTCCGGCAAAAAAAGCATTGAATTAAATGCAAACATAATAGCTGCGATCAGGGTCATTGTAAAGAAATAAACAGGCTCTTTTTTCACAAAAGCGAAAACATTTTTTCTGATCAACTCATTCATTGCAACCTCCTATAAATTTCTTTTACATTCAAACTATAGCATCATTTTTATGTAGTACCTATTCATTATCCTTTCATAAATCTTACAATTTTGAAAGATTTTCATAAAAATATTTCCTTTTTTTAAAAGTAAATGATATAGTAGTATACTCATTTTCAATCGAATCCGCTTTGACTGACACATCCAGTTTTTCACACATTTTTGCAACCAAATATAAACCAATTCCGGTTGAATTTGCATTATCATGCCCATTTTTACCTGTATATCCCTTGTCAAAAATTCTTTCTAAATCTTCCGGACATATGCCTATCCCATTATCCTTTATAAACAGTTCAACAGCCCAATCGTCCTCTATTACTTCTATATTTATTTTCGCATTCTCTACCCTTGAGTACTTAACAGCATTTATAATTACTTGATTTATCACAAACAATATCCATTTTCGATCGCTATATACCATGATATTTTCAGGGCATACAAAATCAATTGCAATTTGCTTACTCCTTAACAATACCCTGTTATTATTAATTGAATCTTTTATCACTGAACCCAAGGATATCTCCTGAATCAGATAATCCTTATATGCTGTACCCAGTCTTGCATAATACAAAGCACTTTCCACATCATTTTCGATTCGTTTTAGTTCCATAATAATTTCTTTTTTTATGCGTACATCCTGAATATTGTTGTTTATCATTAAATATAATAAAGTTATTGGTGTTTTTACCTCATGAATCCAGTTTTCTATATATTCTTCATATTCTTTCTGTTCATCCTCCATTTTGTGAATCTGCTCAATTGCAGCCGCTCCTACACTCCTTATCACCTTCTGATATTCCCTGTCTTCAAGATGAAAAGAAACGGGCAGAACCTCCGA
Organism: Eubacterium sp. MSJ-13; assembly: GCF_018918235.1. Taxonomy (GTDB): domain Bacteria; phylum Bacillota; class Clostridia; order Lachnospirales; family Lachnospiraceae; genus Butyribacter. The sequence goes on along the minus strand of NZ_JAHLQE010000008.1, from coordinate 1,042 downwards.
AATCAACCATGGTTGACTTAAAGTTCCCACCCGTTTTTTCAACTCTTTAAAATACTTATTTCTTGTATACCATCCAATCAGCAAACAGATGCACAAAATTATAAACCATAAAATACCAATCAGTATGATTGTCGATGCTGTATTCCCAACCATACTTAAATATTCAGACAAAGCTAACATCCCAATTACATTCAACAATATAAGAATAATCTTATCTGCACAATAATCTTTAAATTTCATCATCTTTCCCCTCTCTCAAAAGCAGTTGATAACCCAATCCTCTTTTAGTAATGATAAAATTTTCTAAATCGATACCTTTCAGTTTTTGGCGGATGCGGCTGATATTGATACTTAAAGTATTATCATCAATAAAGTTCCCATCACCCCATAAACTATCCATCAATTCATCACGAGTAATTATCTGCTCTGAATGGTAGAATAAGTACATTAATATGTGTAATTCATTTTTTGATAATTCTACTTTTTTATTTTTGTAGGAAATCACTGCTGCCAAAATATCCAATTCCACATTTTTATAATGCAGAACTTTTTCCTCTTTAGAAGATGACCTTTTTAACACAGCAGCTATATGTGCTAACAGCACTAATGGCTCATAAGGTTTTGCTATAAAATCATCACCGCCTAATGTCATACACTCAAGTTCATCCATAGATGAATTTTTAGATGTAACAAAAATAATGGGGACTTTACTGTTTTCCCTAACCTGCTTACAAACAGAAATACCATCTTCATTAGGAAGAACTATATCTAAGAGTATCAGATCAGGTTTACATTGAACTATCTGTGATGCTATATTTTCAAATGTTTCAATTATCTTTACTTCATAGTTGGCATTCTCCAATAGAAGTTTAAGTTCCTTTTGAATTTTCACCTCATCTTCTACAACACATATCTTATACATTGAACTCTCCTTTTATATCATGAACTATTGACGATGCAGTCGATATTTCATACATAACATCAAAAAGTCAAGCGGATATTCGCAATCCGCTTTGCTACTTGCTCATAACACTATTAGCTG
>NZ_JAHLQE010000009.1 GCF_018918235.1 Eubacterium sp. MSJ-13 | reverse complement strand
GCTGCGATAGCAGCTAATAGTGTTATGAGCAAGTAGCAAAGCGGATTGCGAATATCCTTAGGGTTATGATATAATAGTATTTAAGGGTGTGCAATATTTAGAATAGTGCTTGAAACATTGTTGGCACTTAAGGCGTGTATCATGTGCCTTAAGTGCCATTACAAGCTTTTTGGGTGGCTAATTAAATAGCTTTATATTCATATATGAAAAAAGTTATTTCATCATAGTCTTCTTCGTCGTAATTAAATAGTACAGTTTTTTCGGAGCATTTTTTCATTTGCATATAATCATAGAACTGGCAATTATATCTTGTGTCTGTATATATGAAAAAATGTTCAATATTTTGCTTTTTTATATATTTAAGAATTTCATTAAATATATTTTTATTGATATTGTATTTTTTACTATCAGGATATAGTGCAAGAAATAAGTCTTCTTCATTATATATAGACGGACAGTTAGTTAATAGTTCAGCATTGATGTTTTCTATGTTCTTTAAAACCTTAAATATATTTTTTTTCTCAGCATTAAATTGCAGCCGCAAATAATAAAAATGTTTTTGTAATGTGTGAAAAATTGCCGATTTATGCTTTCTTAAAGAGTTTTCAAAAACAATACCGACTAAATGTCCATTATAAGTAATTGTGTGTGCAGGTATATTTTCTGATAGACAGGTGTGCAGATATAAATTTGAAATGATATGTGCAGTTTTTTCAGAAAAATATTCGTCTAAATTCCAAATTTTTATTATAATATTGCATATAGATTTATAGTCCTGTTTTTTTAATGGTTGCGATATAATATTAGTATGCATAAATGATTACCTCTTTTCTGATGTTTTACTATTTGATAATATAATAAAAAGCTTACCTTAAATATACATTGAAAGTTTAATATTTATTTAAGGTTGGGAGTATATAGTAGAATTTATTATAATAAAGTGAGGTGCAGAAAATGAAAATTTTGATTGTTGAGGATGAAGAGATGTTAGCAGATGCTCTTGTGGCGTTGTTTGGTAAAGATGGATATTTAGTTGATGTATGCTATGATGGTCAAATGGGATTGAACATGATAGTAGATAATAATTATGATATTGTTATATTGGATATTATGCTGCCAAAAATTGATGGAATATCTGTTTTAAGGCATGTGAGAAAAGAGGGTATAAATACACCTATTATTTTATTGACCTCAAAATCACAACTTGATGATAAGGTATATGGTCTTGATAGTGGGGCAGATGATTATATTGTAAAGCCATTTGATGCTGAGGAGCTTTTAGCACGAGTGAGAGCCAGAACACGAAATGGAAAACAAACGGATAAAGATGAATTTTATTATAGTGATATTATTCTTAACAGGCGCAGACATGAATTGAAGTCAGGTGAAAGAAAAGTAAAACTTGGAAATAAAGAATATGAATTATTGGAATATTTGTTGGTAAATGCAGGAAACATCCTTACTAAGGACATGTTGATATCTAAAGTTTGGGAGCCTGATGATGAGCCCGAATATAATCATTTGGAGGTTTATATTTCATTTTTGAGGAAGAAACTGAGATTTGTGCAGACTACAGTTAAGATTGTAACAACAAAAAATGTTGGATATTCATTGGAGGAAACTACTGATGATTAGAAAACTTAGAAATAAATTTATAATTGTTACAATGGGAATGCTGACTGTAATCTTTGCAATATTATTTATTGCTGTAAGCGTATATAACAGGCATTGGGAAAAAATTGAAACATTAGATACATTGGAATGGATTGCGGAAATTGGTTCAGAATCATTTATGGAAGCAATGGAGGATGGTTCTGTAGAGACAAATAAAGCAAGACCATATTATGCAGTTAGGTTAAGTTCAAATGGGGAGATTTGGAATGTAAAGTCAAGTAATAATAAATATAATAAAAATGTGATTAACAAGGTAGTTTTGGGAGTACTTAAAAATGGAAAAGATGAATGTGAATGGAAAGATTATCTTTATTATATAAAAGAACAAAAGAATGGTGAGAAATATATTATATTTAAGGATATGTCTATGAGTGGATATCAGTTGCAGGCTCTTATAGGAAATATTCTTCTTTTAAATGTTGGATTAGTTCTTTTTTTTATTGTTAGTTTATATCTGTCACATTTTGTTACTAAACCAGCAGAGGAGATGTTAAGGCGTGAAAAAGAGTTTATATCTAATGCAAGTCATGAATTAAAAACTCCTGTTGCATCAATTAAGATAAATGCACAGGTCATAGCTGCGGATGGATATAAAAATCGTTTTTTGGATAATATTTTATTTGAGACAAATAGAATGAGCAATTTGGTTAATGAACTTCTGACATTTTCTTATTTAGAAGAAAAAGGGAGAGAGATACCAAAAGCAGAATTTTCTCTTTCGGATGCTTGTGAAGAAATAGTATTGTCGATGGAAAGCGAAGCCTTTGAAAAAAATATTTTATTTGAGTATGAAATTGATGAAAAAGTGGATTATGTCGGTAGTGAAGAAGAAATAAAACATCTTGTTGCGATTTTATTAGAGAATGCAATCAAACATACACCTTCAGGCGGTCAAATACAATTAAAATTATTTATTGAGAAAGAACATCCCATTCTAACAGTATATAATACAGGAGAGGGGATAAGTGATGAAGCAATAAATCATATATTTGAACGATTTTACAGTGTTAATAATAATTTTAAAGAAAAAAATAGTTTTGGTTTAGGGTTATCTATAGCCAAAACAATTGTAGAATTGCATGGAGGTACGATATCTGTAAAAAGTGAGTATAAAAAAGATGTTATATTTATATGCAGATTATAGAGATTCATGGTTTAACACTATCAAGGAAGTCCCCTACTTCTATTGCGTAGAGCAATAAGTAGGGGGGACTTCCTTGTATCAGGAGGGGGGACGAGCCCCTTCTGATATGTATGCTGCTATAGCAGCTATGTGATAGCTGCTAATAGTGTTATGAGCAAGTAGCAAAGCGGATTGCGAATATCCGCTTGACTAAGCCGCTTAATATGCAGAAGCTGTTAGAAACAATAAAAACACTCTTGCACTAAACAAAAACTTAATGTATAATAGCTGACGCAGGGGAGCTTGTGCGTGAAACAGGCTGAGAGTAGATTGCGTATCTTAACCCTTATAACCTGATGGATAATGCCAGCGTAGGAAGTTGTCGGTGTAGATTATATAAGATTTATGTTGAGAATGTACATGGTATTTATGTACATTCTTTTTTTAATTTATAGGAAGATGCTCGTATAGTATTGGTGTGCCAATAAGAATTTATAGATAAAAAAATAAGGAGGTCATATATTTTGAAAACAGCATTAACAATAGCAGGAAGTGATTCAAGCGGTGGAGCAGGAATACAGGCTGATATAAAGACCATGATAAGTAACGGTGTATATGCTATGAGTGCGATAACGGCACTTACTGCACAGAATACTACGGGGGTTACAGCTATCATGGATGTAACACCTGAATTTTTAGGAGAACAGATTGACGAGATATTTACTGATATTTATCCTGATGCGGTAAAGATAGGAATGGTATCTGCAAGCGGACTTATTGAAAAGATTGCAGATAAACTTATTCAGTACAAGGCGGAAAATATAGTTGTTGATCCGGTTATGGTTGCGACGAGTGGTGCAAAACTTATAACAGATGATGCGATAAATACATTGAAGGAAAAATTACTTCCGATAGCAACGGTTCTCACACCAAACATACCTGAGGGTGAGGTTTTGTCAGGAATGAAGATTGAGAGTGAAAATGACATGATAGAAGCAGCGAAGTTTATAAGTGAAAAATTTGACTGTGCAGTACTTATGAAAGGCGGTCATCAGATAAACGATGCAAATGACCTTTTATATAGAAACGGTGATTACAAGTGGTTTACGGGAAAAAGGATAGATAATCCGAATACTCATGGTACAGGCTGTACATTGTCAAGTGCTATAGCATCAAATCTGGCAAAGGGATATGACCTTGACAATGCAGTACTCAGAGCAAAAGATTATATATCAGGAGCACTTGCGGCAATGCTTGATCTTGGAAAAGGAAGCGGTCCTATGAATCATGCATTTGCGTGTGATAATGAATTTATGAAATAAGGGTCATAAGTAGATAGAGAGAAAAGAGGAATTAAATGGAAAACATAAGAAGAACATCATTATTTGAAAACGGACTTATCTGGTTTGGGGCGGGGCTTTCGATTGCCGAGATACTTACGGGAACATCGTTTGCGTCACTTGGTTTTAGCAGAGGAGTGCTGGCTATCATAATCGGTCACATAATCGGCTGCGTTATGCTTTTTTGTGCCGGAATCATAGGCGGAAAAGAAAGAAAAAGTGCTATGGATACAGTTACGATGAGTTTTGGCGCTGATGGAAGCAAATTTTTTGCATTTTTGAATGTGCTCCAGCTTGTCGGCTGGACATCTATCATGATTTATGATGGTGCGCTTGCGGCAAATGGAATATTTAACACAGGAAACTGGGTATGGTGTCTTGTTATCGGAGCACTTATTATTTTGTGGGTGGTTATCGGGATAACAAATCTTGGAAAGATAAATACGGTAGCAATGGCAGCGCTATTTATCCTTACCATAATAATGTGCAAAGTCATATTTTTCAGTGATGCATCGGGAGTAAAAGTGTCAGGTGACACAATGAGCTTTGGAGCAGCGGTCGAGCTTGCCGTAGCAATGCCGTTATCATGGCTTCCACTCATAAGTGATTATACAAGAGAAGCAAAAGAACCTGTAAAGGCAACTCTTGTAAGTACGATAGTTTACGGTATAGTGAGTTGCTGGATGTACATTATCGGAATGGGTGCAGCCATATTTACCGGTGAGAGTGATGTTGCACAGATAATGGTTAAGGCAGGACTTGGAATCGTTGGTCTTTTGATAGTTGTATTTTCAACAGTAACAACAACATTCCTTGACGCATATTCAGCCGGAATATCAAGCGAGACTATTCTGTCAAAATTAAACGGAAAATATGTGACTATAGCAGTAACAGTTATAGGAACAGCGGCAGCAATATTATTCCCTATGGACGACATAACAGACTTTATGTATCTTATCGGTTCTGTATTTGCGCCGATGATAGCTATACAGATAGCAGATTACTTTATATTAAAAGCGGATAAGAGCAGTAAGAAAGTTGACATATCAAATGCAAGCATCTGGGTTGTTGGATTTATACTTTACCGTTATCTTATGACTGTTGATATACCTGTAGGAAATACATTGCCTGATATGGCGGTTACTATTGTGATAGCGGTTGTAGTAGGAAAGATTATCGGGGAAAAGTAAGTTTGGAAAAAGAGGTTTATAATGATAAACCAACATTTTTATGAATAAATAAGGGTCTGTCGCATTAAGTATAGTTTATACAATATGTAGATGTTAATAACAGAGTTATTATTTACATATTGTATGAATAGTGCTTCGTGCGACAGCCCCTTTTTAAATTGACCGGAGTTTAACACTATCAAGTAAGTCCCCCACTTCTATTGCGTAGAGCAATAAGTGGGGGT
>NZ_JAHLQE010000073.1 GCF_018918235.1 Eubacterium sp. MSJ-13 | reverse complement strand
ACTTGTAAACTCCGAACAGTTAAACTTAACATAATAATCATTTCCCGGATGCTTATTTTCAAACGACTCCAAAACCTCCGGTGCATAATCATCCGGATATTTAGTTCCCTGGTTTCCTAAAAGTGTAATACTTTCTTCCTGTTCTCTTGTACTCATTTCCTATAATCCTCCATTTTAATCTAATCATTTAACTATATATAATATACTTGCAAAACTGTCATAAACATAAATAGATTGTGTAACTATAATGTTATCCGAAATTGTTTTTATAGTTGCACAATCAACAGTGTCTACAATCAATTTCACACTTTAACCTTTCAATGCCGGGTCTTTCACTCCGTTAAGCCTGAACGCTTCTGCCCTGTCTATACAGGTTCCACATACTCCGCAAGGCTTGTCTCCACCCTCATAGCAGCTCCATGTATATTTGTATGGCACATTAAGTTCAAGTCCTATCTTTACAACTTCCGCTTTTGTCAGCTTTACAAACGGAGCTTCAACTCTAAGCTGATTTCCGCTTCCTATATAAATGGCATCATTTATGGCATTATTAAAACTTTCTGAGCAGTCAGGATATGCGTTGCCTGCCGCATCGTCAGCGTGAGCACCATAATAAATAACTCCACAGTCCTTTGACAATGCGATACTTGCCGCCGTTGACAAAAACAGTCCATTTCTAAAAGGCACATATGTTGACACCGGCTTTCCGTCCGTCTTTTCAAGCTGTTTTGCATATGACTCTTTTGGTATATCCACATCTGAATGTGATAAAAGCGAGCAGTCACTATACTCAAATATCTTTTCAAGGTCGAGTGAGATATGTTCAACTCCGTAATATTCCACAATCTTATTTGATGCTTCAATCTCCTTTGTATGCTTCTGTCCGTATGATATAGACAATGCGATAACATTATCACTACCGTATTTGTCTATTGCCATTCCGAGACAGGTTGTCGAGTCAACACCACCGCTAAATAACACTAATGCTTTCATTGTAATCCTCCTCAAATTATTATACCTATTTGTATTTCTATATAGACAAATGTGTTTATACCACATTATCTAACCAATAAATTTTGTTATATTTCCAAAGCAATCTACACTTTTTGGCATTTACTTTTTTACAATGTTTTGTTGGACTTTGAAAATTTAATGCATTTAATTCTGGGTATAACGCTGTAACATATCCGGTATGTGTTTCTCCGTTTTTATATGTATAAGAAACTAAGTCTCTATGTTTAATACCCAATACATTATCTGCTTTCGCTTTACTCTGCCTACGCATCGGCTTTATAACCCAATCTTTTATATTACAGGTATCAGGCTGTAGATCTGTTATACATATTGCATCATTACTATGACTTTTAGTAATACACCAGTCTATTCTTTTATTTGCTGTATCTCCACCTGATGTAAGATATAATATTCCTAATTGTGATAATTGCTCTCTTAACCATTTTTTGCCTATCATCACATGACTTGCATAATTAAGATTTTTATTATCAGAACTGTTTAGCATATCAAAAAAATGTGGCATATACAATTCTTCCTTACCCTCTGTTTTCTGATGGCAGTTCTCGCACAATGTAATAAGGTTGCCTACTGTATTAGAACCGTTTAATCTTCGTGGTTTTATATGATGTACCTCTAATCGACAATTCGATCTTCCACATTCCATGCATTTACATCCATCCCGCATAATCACAGCCTTTCGAATATTTTCATCTAACCGGTTAGATTTCTGATATTGCCAACTATAAGACTTAAAGCCATCTGTTAATGCTCTGATGTCAATAGCAACATCTTCAAGCCAGTAACTTGTTGTAATAATCCATTTATTTATTTGTTTTATAACTCTCAAAGTAGCTTGCCGCTTCTGTAAGATACTTGGAGCTATCCTGTCGCTTCTTTTAGATGAACTTCGATTGTTAAATCTTGCAGGTCTGTATCTTTTGTGAAAACGACGATAATGTCTATAGCCTCGTCTGGCTTCCATAAGATGTTTTACATCATTACGCTGTTCAATAGTACCTTTAAACAGCACTTTGTTTTTAGTCTGACATTTCTGGACTAAAGCAATACCTGTGTATAAGCCACCATCATCAATACCACAACGAATTTCATCTTTACATATTTCTGATCAAGAAACAGTCTTATTTAATTGTATTACCATTGGATATTTACTAACTAATGTTGCTCTTTTCTTACGAATAAGAAACCATGCTTTTTGTTCTTTTGTCGGTGCTAACTGGTTTTTATCAGCATCTAATACAAATGCATAGTTTGTCATTTCTGACACCTTCCTTTCGGAGAATTTTTCTTCTTGGCAAAGTCATATAGAGGATATGTGTTTACCTGTTATCAATGCAGGACATTAGCATTGTTTCCTAGTTGGCACTCACAGAGCTTCAAACTGAAGATTACATCTAAAGGTGTGTCTTTACCTTACTATATAACATAGTTCATATCTGCAACATATGTTTCCACAGTAGCAGTCACTAAGCCTTGAAACCTACTGTTAAGCCATAGATAAAAGACATAATGTGTCCACTTTTATCTATGTTTATATACATATAACTATATATTTTGATACTTAACAGTTAGTCCTGTTGTAATATATTTTGCAATTTTGCATCTAAAAAACTTCCATGTATAATTTTTTCAGACCTTTCTCTTTTCTGAACATTTTGTTGCAAAGTGACACTATATACACTAAATAATTGTGAAAATAACAGAGTATATAATCAGTTTCGCAATTACTTATGAAAACAATCTCATATTAAGACACACATCATCCTTAAATCTGCCACTAAGATTATATGTCTTTGTTGTTGCCTGATTTTTCTTTATTCCTCTTGCAGTCATGCAGCTATGTGTTCCTTCTATTATAACTGCTACATCTTCAGTATCTAAGATTTCCTTTAAAATCTCAGCTATATCTGAACCTATTCTTTCCTGAAGCTGCAATCTCTTTCCGACCATATCAGCAATCCTGGCAATCTTACTAAGACCGATAACTTTTCCTTTCGGAAGATATGCAACTGTCACTTTCATATCGTACATAAGTGCAAGATGATGTTCGCAATAGCTGAATATGTCTATATCCCTCACTATAACCATATCATCACTGCCCTTTGCCGTACCTGCATCTTCATTAAATGTTTTATTGAACATCTGAGCAATCTCATGATTTGTATAATTCATGCCCTCAAAGACTTCCTCATACATTCTTGCCACTCTGTCAGGTGTTTCCTTTAATCCCTCTCTGTCAGGATCATCACCGAGAGCCACAAGAATCCCCCTGATATGCTCCCTAATCGCCTCTGTGTCTATCATATTTCCTCCTTTCTGTGCCTTTTCTTTTGCACATTTCAACTCTGAGTCATACTACGCTGACTCAAATCTTGTGTCTGAAAAAACTTGCGTGTATGGCTTTTTCAGACTTTCCTTTTTCTGTGCATTTCCTTTGCACATTTCAAGTTTGAGTCATGCTTCGCTTGACTCAAATCTTGTGTCTGAAAAAACTTGCATATATGGTTTTTTCAGACTTTAGACTCCCCTTTCTTCTGGATTCCATATAAACTTATGCATCTGAAGCTGCATACGAACATCATTAAGCTTATTGTCTTTCAGAAAATCAACTATATCCGTCAGTTCTATCTTTCCGAAAACCGGACTGAATATTATATTTACTCTTCCTATTAATTCATATTTTTCAATAATTTCTTTTGCTTTCTTTAAGTCATTTACAGAAGAAGCAACAAATTTTAAAACATCTTTCTTTCTGAGAATTTCAAAATTATCTATATTCATATATTTTTCCATGTCACTCTCAGGAAGTTTATAATCCATTGTAAAACTCACATTTTCAAATTTAAGAAACGGCTTTAAGTCAACACTTCCGTTTGTCTCAATCTCAACTCTTATATCCTTTTGTTTTGAAAATGCTTCAAGCAGTTTGTCAGCATCCTTCTGTAAAAGCGGCTCGCCGCCTGTCAATGTCACATTTTTTATGCCTGATTTTTTCACTCTGTCAACAATCTGCTGTGCTGTCATGTCCTCAGATTCACAATCAGGCTTATTTGCCCACATTGTATCACAGTAATTGCAAGAGAGATTGCAGCCTTTCATACGCACAAACACTGCAAGCTCACCTGCTCTCATGCCCTCACCGTTAATACTCTCAAAAATCTCGACGACTTTAAAACTCATCACTTGTCCTCCTGTTTCCATGCTTATCTATTTTTACTGTTCACATATGCGATATGAACGACAAACCTTTAAATTTATTCCGAATATGCGGCACAATTATTTGGTGTCTCATACACGCACACTTTACTCACATTGTAGCCTTTCTTTTTTACTTCCTCAAAAAAGAACTTTGAAAAATTTTCGGCTGTCGGACGGAATTTTACAAAAATCATCCTGAAATTTTCTTCGTTAAGTGCCTCAACCGTTTTTTCCTTAAGAGTTCCCTCCTCAACGATAAATGCATGGTCATAAAAGTCCGTAATCTCTTTTACATCTTTCTTTAAATCACCAAAATCAACGCACATTCCTCTCTGCTGCCCCTCGGCAATAAGCTCCTCGCAGGCAACATCCACAACTACTCTCCAGCGGTGTCCATGCAGATTTGAACATTTGCCCTCATAACCATGTAAAAAATGCGCTGAATCAAAACTGTTTTCTACTGTAAGATAATACATTTTTTCTCCTCTCACAAAATTAATCTTAGAATCAAGCGGATATTCGCAATCCACTCTGCTACTTGCTTGATAGTAATAAAAAAAAGACAGACATAAAACTGTCTGTCTTTAATGATACTATATTTTCTGACCGCTTTTATAAGCCGGTCTTTTGCACTCTATATAAAAATACAAATATTGTTACCATTCACACCTACAGTGCGACTAATAACCTGATAATATCTAATTAAATACAGCCCTAGTTTTATTTATAGACAGGATGGTACTAATGAACTGTCTGCTATACGAAGACTTACTATATCACATCAGTAAAATTAAGTCAATTGTTTATTTGTCAAGCGGATATTCGCAATCCGCTCTGCTACTTACTTGATAGTGTTAAATTACATTACCATCTTAACTTCTGTCACATCTGTGAGTTTATCAGCAGGGATATAATTGTCATCCTGCTTCTCACCGTTGATGTAGAACTCCTTAAAGCCGCTCTGTGCTCCATTCGGATTTTCTACCTTGATGATGACTTTCTTTCCGCGGAAGTTTTTCTCAAATGAGAATTCTTTCCAGTCTGAAGGTACTGTAGGAGCTACACGAAGTCCGTCAAGGTCAGGGCGCATTCCGCAAATACCCTCTACGCATCCTACCATACATGTTGATGCTGTTCCTGTAAGCCAGTGTACATGTGAACGGCCATGGAATGGGCTTTCGTCACCTTCTGTGTACTGTCCATGTACATATGGCTCAAGTTTACGAACTTCTGCCTTGTCGTTCTGTGATGATGGTGAGCTTTCCTCAAAATACTTGAATGCTTCGTTACCATTTCCTAAAAGTGCTTCCGCAAGTATAAGCCAGCCCTGTGTCTGAGAGAAGATACCACCGTTTTCTTTTGTTGATGGTGGGAAAAGTCCTGCAAGTGCACCGTCGAAGTAATGGTCTACATATGAAGGAGCCATTATCTTTGCACCGTAAGCTGTGTTAAGCTCTCTGTCAACTGATGCCATAGCCTTGTCAGCCTGCTCTCTTGTTGCAAGTCCTGAGATAACTGACCATGTCTGAGGATTTAACCACATACTTGCTTCAGGATCTTTCTTAGAACCGATAAGTTCTCCTGTCTCCTTAAATCCACGATTGAAACGGTCATCTTCCCACCAGAGTTTATTTATTTTTTCTCCGATTTCTTTCTGTGTCTTGTCAAGATAAGCAATATATTCTGTGTCATTCTTCTTCTCAGCAAATTTACGCATAATCGTAAATGCATAATAGAGCTGCATTGCAACGAATGATGATTCTCCGTTCTTTCCAAGTCTTAAACAGTCATTCCAGTCTGCATGAAGTCCGGCAGGAAGTCCATGTGGTCCGAGATGGTTCATAGAGAAGTCGATAGCTCTCTTTAAATGCTCGTAAACACTTGCTTTCTCCTCGATATTTGACCATGTGATCTCCTCATCCATAAATGCAAGGTTTCCTGTCTCAGATACATATTTGTAAACTGTTGGAAAAAGCCAGAGTGCATCATCTGCACGATATGCAGGGTGTCCTGTTTCTCTTACATAATCAGGATCGTCCGGTGTTCCCTCATGACCGGCACGCTCATCATGATCGAAACGGACAAGTGGAAGTCCACCACCATTGTCAACCTGAGCTGAGAGCATAAATCTAATCTTCTCAAGTGCTGCTTCAGGATCTGTATGGATAACCCCCTGAATATCCTGAACAGTATCACGATAACCGTATCCGTTACGCTCTCCACAGTAAACGAATGATGCTGCTCTTGACCATGTAAATGTAAGGAAGCACTGGTATGCATTCCATGTATTTACCATGCTGTTAAATGCCTTGCTTGGTGTGTTTACCTTGAAGTTTTCAAGTTTTGAATGCCAGTATTTCTTTAATTCTTCGATTTCTTTATCGCATACTGAAACATCTTCATATGAAGCGATTATCTCATCTGCAACAGACTCTTTATGTCTTCCCAGGATAAATGCAAGTGTCTTTGTCTCACCCGGTGCTATTTCAAGCGCAGTATGTAATGCACCACAACTGTTTTCATTGTAATTGCATACTCCGTCACATTTTCCTCTTTCAACAGCTATTGGATTGCCATAGTCATGATAAAGACCGATAAACGCTTCCTTATCTCCATTGTAAGATGTAACAGGCTGTCCTGCAAGACCGAAAAATCTCTCTTTTCCGTTGCTTCCATCAGGACCTTTGTACCAGTTAAGGTTTATCTGCTGATAAATCTTATTTTTTCTGAAACTTGTGTTTGTTGTACATAATGTGTACTGAAGATTTACCTGATCCTGATTGTAATTATCATCATTTGTAAGTTCAGCATATCCGAATACTGAAATCTTTCTAGGCTTGTCTGAGTTATTTGTAACCTTTACGCACCATACTTCATATACCTTATTAAGAGGTACATAATACATAGCTTCTGACTTGATACCTGCATACTCAGCAAACATCTTTGTGTAAGCTGTTCCATGATGAACCTCACTCTTGTATTCATTGAGGTCTTTTCCTACGGGCTGCCATGAAGCTGACCAGTAATCACCGTTTTCATCATCTCTAAGATAAACATAACGTCCCGGTGTATCATCACTGTTAAAGTGATAACGAAGGATACGACCATTAGCTCCACTCTTTACGAAGCTGTATCCACCTGCATTGTTTGAAATGATAGCACCATACTCTGGTGAACCAAGATAGTTACACCATGGAGCCGGTGTATTTGGCTTTGTAATGACATATTCTCTGTTTTCTTCATCGAAGTAACCAAAATTCATTTAATAAATCCTCCTTTAGATTGATAAAATCAAAGAATCCTTAAACCCACAGATATAGATTCCCAGATTTTTTCCAGTAAAATTTTCTCTTTAATAATCCTTACGTAAGTTCACTCAGTATAACACAGCAATTCTCTATATAATATAATAAACATGTAAAAAAATTGAATAAATCTATTACATTTTTATTATTAAAAATATATATTCATTAAAAAAGCCATGTATTATTGAGTTTCATGCATCTTTCTTTTTTATATGCGGTTGAAAAAAACGCTTAAAAAAAGTTTTCAATAATTTAACTCAAAAATTGGTGCACTTAACTCACGATGTCAAGCGGATATTCGCAATCCGCTTTGCTACTTGCTCATAACGCTATTAGCTGCTATAGCAGCATACATATCAGAAGAGGCTTATACACCTCCTGATACAAGCAAGTCCCCACCCCCACTTATTGCTCTACATAATAGAAATAGGGAACTTCCTTGATAGTGTTAAATAATATGTGGCATATCATGATATATGTTTTATAGTTTTCGTTCATATAATAAAGTATAAACCATAACATTTCACAAAATTACATCATCACACGCTACAATCTTTCTTTAATTTATATTATATGTTAGCATTTTAATGAGTGTCAACAGCTATTATCGCATTTTTTAACACTATTTTGATGTTTTGTCACTGTTCACACAAATACATGATGCCAACTTACAGACTTATCTGCAAAACTAATACTGTAATAATTGAATTTTGCAAGATAACACCTCGTTTTTAAGTAAAGAAAATAAAAAAAACTTACAAAAAATATTTTTTTCTGTTAAAATATGTATATAGACATTTACAAAACAACTCAATATTTTTGTTGTTTTAGAATTGGAATTTGCACTGTGGTTTCAATTCTATTTATTTGCTCACAGTACAGAATAGGTATTGGTGGAAAATCATGTTTGAAACCGGAAATGTTGTACTTCATCCTTCTGAGGGAGTCTGTAAAATTGATGATGTACGTACTGAACGATTTGACAGCTCTAAAAAGCGTACATACTATGTAATGCATCCTTTATATGCAAAGATTAAATCTACACTCTTTGTTCCTGTTGATAGTGACAAGATAGTTCTTAAAAAAATGCCAACAAAAGACGAGATAATTGAACTTATCAAATCAGTATCAATTGACAATATAGAATGGATAGATAATTCGACACTTAGAAAAGATGCTTTTATGCACATAATTTACAATGGTGATACAAAAGAGATAGTAGCCTTGATAGCCAAACTTCATATCAGAAAAAAGGAGCTTGAAGATAATTGTAAAAAATTTTCTGCGACCGACTCAAAAATTTTAAAAGAAGCCGAGCGTAAAATTTATCAGGAATTTTCTTATATTCTTGACACAGACGAAGAAAATATCCCTGCTTTTATCATGAAATATCTCAATGTATAAATACCAAGATATTTTTTATGTTTGTGAAAGTTCAATAAACTATATTTTATTTGTGCAACATATACATATTAACGAGTATCAGTCTGCGAGAGTGTGCCTTGTGTTGATATTGTATATGCTGTACAAAAATTCGCAGCGCAAACCTAAGTTTCGCATTCCCTATTTATCTTAAGCCAAGCGGATAATCGCAATCCGCTTGGCTACTTGCTCATAACACTATCAGCTGCTATCACATAGCTGCTATAGCAGCATACATATCAGAAGGGGCTTGTACCCCTC
>NZ_JAHLQE010000148.1 GCF_018918235.1 Eubacterium sp. MSJ-13 | reverse complement strand
ACCTCCCAAGCAACAGATTTTATATTTAATCTGTCTACTTTAGAGGTATCATATCAAAGAGATGAGATGCTTTTAGTCTATACCCCTCAACAAACCATTTATACACTATAGTGAACCAGTGAATTCAAGTGCATATATATTATAGCAGTTTTTTATTCACTTTTTGCTTTTTTGCTACGAGTGGTCATATTTTGTCAACGAGTGGTCAAAATTTTACATTATATTTATAATTTTCATATATTTTAAATTTACCAACTACATTTTTTGCAGATACCAGTGTATGTATATTTCGCACACTTGCATTATCCCAATTTTTTTTGTAATATTATCTATAAACGAATTTCATATTGATTATACTTTATTATCGGAGGATTTTTATGCGACTTAGAAATGTAAAGGGTTCTCAGGAAAAGATTCTTGAAAATCCCTATACTATACAGACTGATGGTACAAATGGCGAAGATTACAGGGGGCTTTGGAGAAAGAATATTTTTAAGAACGACAATCCTATCCATATTGAGATTGGTATGGGTAAGGGACAGTTCATTATGGGACTTGCCAAAAGCAACCCTGACATAAATTATATCGGTATTGAAAAATATTCAAGCGTTCTTGTGCGTGCTCTTGACAAGAGGGAAAACCTTGAGACTGACAATCTTATGTTTTTAAGAATGGATGCTGAGGATATTGCCGAATACTTTGCTCCCGAAGAAGTTTCCAGAATTTATTTGAACTTTTCAGATCCTTGGCCTAAAGACCGCCATGCAAAAAGACGGCTTACCTCTTCCCAGTTTCTCGAAAGATATGATAAGATTCTTGCCAAGGACGGACATATACAGTTTAAGACAGACAACCGCCCTCTTTTTGATTTTTCTCTTGAGGAGATAAAGGAAGCTGGATGGACTATTGATATGTATGATTTTGACTTACACAAAGATGGCCCTGCTAAAGACAATATCATGACGGAATATGAAGAAAAATTCTTCAATCAGGGCAAATCTATATGTAAACTTATATGCCACAGAGATTAATATAAAAAATACTGCTAATGCGTCATCTACAAAATTAAAGAGCCACACAATTACCCTTGGGTGATGATGTGGCTCTTTAATCAGGTGCTGTGGATGGAGCCAGTAGCTAATTGTGCGTAGCAAAAATTTTATATGAGCAAGCAGCGAAGTGGATTACGAATATCCTTGACATCAATATAACATCACATAATATTTAAAGGCTGCCGTTATCTTAATTGATATACTCACTTTTAGTAGTAAGTGATTTTTATTATTTCGCTTATCTACCTTAAAAAGAATCATATCAAATATTACGGCAGCCTATATTCTCTTTTTTCTATTCTTCCAATGCCTCTACTTTTTTCCCACGCAGTCTGTATGAGATTATCTTATTTAAAAGAAATGCAAATACTGCTACTACTGGCACTCCGATAAACATTCCGACTACTCCAAAGTATGCTCCTCCGACTGTTATTCCGAATATTACCCATATCGGGCTAAGTCCTGTTGACTGTCCCAAAAGTCTTGGTCCTAAGATAAGTCCATCAAACTGCTGAAGTGCAAATATCATAACCACAAATATAAGTGCATCTTTCGGATTTGTACAAAGATATATCAATACCCCCGGTACTGCTCCGATAAATGGTCCGAAATATGGTATCATATTTGTTATTCCGACTATTACACTTATAAGCACTGTGTATGGCAGGTGTAAAATATTCATTATGACAAAGCACAGGCAGCCGATTATAAGCGAGTCGATTGCTTTGCTTATTAGAAATGCACTGAATATCTCATTACATTCTCCAAATGTCTTACAGATAGTATTTCCTTTACTTTCACTGAATATCGAATATACAAGTCTTTTTCCCTGATGTTTAAATATCTCTCTTTCAACTATCATATATACTGAAATTATCAGTGCAAGCAGGATATTTATCACAACTTTCACTATGGAAACTGATACCGAAAATACCATAGGTATCACATTTCCTACTACATTTGTTCCATATTTGATAAGGTTTGGAACCATCTCATTTAACCTCTCGCTTATATAATCAGTATCTATCTCCGGATATTTATCGTGCAGTTCAGCAAGAAGTTTAAGAGTCTTATCGTACACAACAGGTATATTTCCCGTAAGCTCTGCTATACTGTCTCCTATCTGTGGGATTACAAATACAAACGCTACAGTGATAAAACCGATAAGTAACACATACGACAGCAGCAACGATAACATCTTTACTGCCTTTTCACCTTTTTTCCCTTTGACATGCTTATCAAACATTCCATATATCTTTTCAAACAACGGTGACACAAAATAAGCAATGATAACTGCCACGAAGAATGGCGATAAGACTTTACAGAAATTCATCACAAACGCTTTTGTCGCTCCCCAGTTCTGAAGCATTATAAATATGATTGCTCCCCAAAATATGACAAACAATGCATACAGACATACTTTAAGATATTTTTTGTCAAAGTTAAACCATCCTATTGTTTCCCTCTCAGATTTTCCATGAAGGAGATACAATTTTTTCTCATTGTGCATACTGCCCTCAACATTTTTATTATCCTCATATTCGTCAATATGCTTTTTTTCTAAAATCTTCTCAGAATTTTTCTGGGATTCCTCTGTGTTTTGACTTTTCTGCCGTTTTCTCTTTTCTTTTTCATCATCGACCATAATATACTCCTCATCTGATTTTTATATCACTTTAATGTTTTTGTTCTTTGTATTATAATAATAACAAATCACAGCTATTTTAAAAGTACTGTTTTGCAAAATTAAGCAAATTTTAATTTTATCAGCTTTATAAGGAATTACGGTACAAAAGAATGTGACAAAAATTTTATCAAAACAATGGAGGTAATATAATTATGGCAGACGCACTTATTTTTTTAGCACCGGGGTATGAGGAAGTTGAAATGCTTACAGTCGTTGATATGGTCAGACGCGCCGGACTCGTGATAGATATGGTTTCCATCACTGACACTTTGGAGGTTACAAGTTCACACAATGTTACTATCAAAGCCGATAAACTTTTTAAAGATGCCGATTTTGAGAGTGCAAAGATGATCATTCTTCCGGGCGGTATTCCAGGAACACCAAATCTTTTAGCTTACAAGCCTCTCACTGACAAGATTTTGGAATTTAAGGAAAACGGCAAACTTCTTTCTGCCGTTTGTGCTGCTCCTACTGTTTACGGGGAACTCGGTCTTTTAAAGGACCACAAAGCTACATGCTATCCGGGACTTGATTCAAAACTTAACTGTGCAGAGTATCTTGAAGAACCTGTCGTTATAGACGGTCAGTTCACAACGAGCCGAGGAATGGGTACATGCATAGAATTTGCAGGTGCTATCATAACACGCCTTAAAGATAAGGAAACAGCCGAGGATGTAAAGAATAAGATAATTTACAACGCATAATAATATTCTGCAAATGTAACTCAAATAAATGTTCGCCAAAACTATATAACATATGGCAGCCCGTAAAATATTGATGTAGTATAACGAAAAATATATAATCAAAAATGATAACTCCCTAAGCTGTCTATAACAACTTAGGGAGTTTGTTATTATTCTTTAATCATATTATTTAAATTTAACTGTCTTGTTCTGCTTTGCAAGTAATTTCTTGTTTGCTGCTGCAGATGTTCCTTTAACTTTAACCGTCTTGCAACCCTTGAAAGAATCTTTTGCTACTGAGCTGAGTTTTGCTCCAAATGTTACTGTGCTAAGTTTTTTACAGTTTACAAATGTATCTTTTGCAATTGATTTAACATTCTTTCCAAATGTTACTGCCGTAAGTTTTGATGCCCCTTTAAACGTTCCTGCTGCAACGCCTGAAACTGTGTATGCTGCATCTGAATCTTTTATCGTATCTGCAACTTTAACTGTCTTTGCTGCCTTATTAACACCTACGACCTGAACTTTTCCGTTAGTTGTCTTGTCTAATCCTTCTGTGTATTTAGCTGTTGTAGTTACTTTATATGTAACACCGTCTTTTACGATTGTCTTTCCTTTTGCAAGTCCGACTGTTTCTGCTGTATAAGATTTGTCAAAATCAATACCTTTTACATCAAATGTGATAGAAAGACTTTTTGATGGCAATACAGTCGAGAGATCCTCATTTACTTTTTTGCTTGGGTTTCCATACTGACATGTGCTCATCATCATATAATGATCATAATTGTCATATTTCTGCTCGCCTTTTTCCTGTGTTGCAACTACTTTACCGTCAACAGAGTATTTAACATTCGTAAATTCAACGCCCGTCATTGCAAGAGGAATATCTGTTGTTATAAACGCCATGTTCATAGCTGTCTGGTTTGAAAGATCAATCCCATCAATTGTGATAGTATATGTGCCATTCTCAGTAATGTCTGCATTTGTGATAGTCGCATCCTGTTTACCGGAATTGCTGTTCATATACTGTGTGAGATAATCGTAATTTTTTGAATTTATACCATTGTCTGCATCTTCAATAGCATTTCTGAATATCCAATCCGGTGTACCCGCTGCCTGAAAACCAAGATATGCATGATATGTGTGTTTACCTGCTGCCTCTGTAGTGCCCGCTGTGTCTGTTGTCTCTTCTGCTGATGCCACATTTGATACAGCTCCAAGTGAAACTGCC
The DNA here is from genome assembly GCF_018918235.1 of Eubacterium sp. MSJ-13. Taxonomy (GTDB): domain Bacteria; phylum Bacillota; class Clostridia; order Lachnospirales; family Lachnospiraceae; genus Butyribacter. The sequence continues at coordinate 241 of NZ_JAHLQE010000148.1, read as the reverse complement.
ATTGCAGCAGAAAGTGCTACTGATAAAATGCTTTTGATTTCTTTTCTCATAAAAATTTCCTGCCTTTCAATACTTTAGTAAAGTATATCTCTTTTACTTTTGTATATATTATAGCAGTTCAATGTTTGTAAAAAACCACACTAAATTTCATTTATATTGCATAAAAAATTCCATTCTCATACCAGTGTATTGTATCATTGATATTTCGCTAAATAACTTGTGTAAATTTCCATCTGCTGCG
>NZ_JAHLQE010000034.1 GCF_018918235.1 Eubacterium sp. MSJ-13 | reverse complement strand
CCTAAGAGATAATACCTTATGTTTTATCTGGTGTCTATCAGGAACCGTCAGACATGATAATTATTATGGATAACATCTGATGAAGGAAGAATCCCTTCTTTGTTATCTGATTTATAGAAACTTATTAACCAAGTAGTCTTGATTGACTACATCATTATTATACTAGTCAGCTATGAAAGTGATCTTGAAGAAAATTTTAGAAATTTGGGAATAGATTAAAGAATAAAAGCTATAAGCCGAAACTGGCCAATAGAGTGGAAATACCGAAAGAAAATGGGAAAACTAGAAACTTTTGACTTTCTTGATTTTAACCATTTCTGTTCTAAAAGAAGAAGAGGAAAGTTCAGAATTAAACACAGAACTACTGGAAAGAAGTTTTGTATGAAATGTAAGCAGATGAATATCACCATCAGAGACATGAAATTTGAAAAGAAGAAATTTATCATCGATAAAGTAAATCAGATTTTTATTGGGCACATATGGATCTGTAGTAGGGGGTGCACCCAGTAATGGGGGCTTTTACCTGACAATTTAGGAACTCTAATTGTAGTAGATGGATGTTCCTGTTTGACATGAGAGGTTTTTTATTGTAGGAAAGATGGGAGAACAGAGAAGGCAGCTATAGAAATTAAAGATGTATTCTTTATTGTACAAATTTTTCAGTGAATGGTACTTGAAGATACTGTATACACTATCTATAGGGCTGTAAATAAATCAATTAGTAAACTTAGACCTTGCTGGGAAAGCTTATAAATTAAGACTTTCTTGTGCAATTTCAATAAAAATATACAGAGGGGTGATTATAATTATGGAAAAGAATACAGGGGATATTTATAATGAAATTGATGTATATTTAAAAGATTGTGATGAAGAAGAAAAGGCATATATTGCGAATAGACTTTTGAGTCAGATATTGTGGTATGATAATAAGGCTGTTATAAAGCAAAATAAATATAAAAGATTTACTATTATTTCAATTATACTTACATCATGTATTCCAATAGTAGCGGTATTTACAAAAGGAGAGTATGCTGATTTAGCTACAGTATTTATTGATGCATTAAGTGTAGCATCATCAGCACTTTTATCTATTGTAAATTTTTGTGAATATCATAAGTTATGGGTTGAGTATAGGGAAGCTTGCGAAATATTAAAAAGTAATTTATATAGATATTTTATGAAAATTGGTGAATTTGATAAATTAGATAAAACTGAGGCATTAAAATTATTAATAGTATCATGTGAGGACTATATGATTAAAGAATTTAAGAATTGGAAGCAAATACCTCATGAAAAAGAAAAAGAATAATAGATTACCGATTATATATTTTTTGTGGACAAGTAAAATATGCGTAAATGTCAAGTAAATTACTTGATTGATAAAGGAAGCTATGATAGAATGATAGCAATATTATATTTTTTACATATATATGATGTTAGGGTTAAAGGTTTTTCTAGATTAGCTGCCAGAGAATAAAAAGCATTAGAAAAATCATGGGCAAAGTTTTTTGCCGATGAAATCATTCATGATGCAGAAACATTCCGATTTGGAAGTTACATTCTGAAATCCAACGGAACATGAGTAGCGAAGAATTCCAAAAATATATAGGGTTGCATAAAGGAAGGTAGGAAATACTATATATATATAAATCTAGCGATATGCTACAAAATATAAATTTTTTAAGCTACTATAGGAATAGGATCAAATTTATTTATTGTTTTGATCACAACATCATATATATGTAAAAATCTGTAAATGCAAAACTATTTTAATAGAATGAAATTTGGCAGATGTGAATATTATCCTAAAAAATGGAAAGGGGAAGTTTAATGGAATTAAGGAAAATCACATCACAAATGTTTGATAAGGAAATGCTGAATGATATGAGTCAATGGTATTTGGAAACGCTTAGTGGTGAATGGGAATATGTAGTATTTGTGGTAAGGAGAAGTTATATATTGGCACAGATAATGGAAAATGTTACAGAGAAAAAAATGTCAGAAGTTGATGCAACTATATATTTAACAGATGCTTCGATGTTTTTGTGTTGCGATAGATTTGCAGAATATTATCTGACAAATGGTCGATTTCCTAAGATTTTATTATGTGATGATTTGTTTATACATGGAAGAAACATTAATCATATTTTGGAAAGTATTGAGGATAGATTGGCTGTATTGTTGCCAGAATTGGATGAAGATATTTTGAAGTTTGAACTTTCAAAGGCTATTTCTGTACATGTATTGGTGAGAACAGATGCAGGTTCTTATCTTATAAATAGATACAATGCAAATTTTGCTTATAGAAGATATGATAGAGCTGAGAGATGGCACAAGTTTTCGAGCGATTTCTCGGCTTTAATTAGTAAAAGTGATATTGCCAATGCAGCATATATATATTCACAGCATTTGGAAAAAGATATTGTGGAAGAAAAGATTTTAAGTAGCAATGATTTTGTGGAAACATTATATCAGGGCAAAAGAGAATATATAAAAGTTTATTTAGATCAAGGTAATATTAAATGTGTTCCAGCATTAAGATTGGTGGGGAATGAGGAAACAGGAGGTTACAGGGCGATACCGTTTGTTTTTTTTGCTAATCTTGATGATGGTACTACAGAACGGTTATATCATGCTATTAGAAAAAAAATTGTGGAAAAATATAATAAATATCAGGAATATATATTATATATTGATTTTTTATATAATCTGGACGGAAAAAGAAGTTTTAATGAGTTTTTGACATTTATATTGAGTAATACGCTTTTGAAGGAACTAAATGATGACTATTCTGTAGATGAAGATTTTAGAAATGATAAAGCCAAATATGAAATTGATAAACTTGCAAGAAATTATTGTCGTGGAGATATGAATGAAGCAAGAGAGATAATAGAGAATTTTGTGATAAATCCTATTTTTGGATCAGTTTTTGAATTGACAAAATGTTTTGATGAAATTGTACCAGATCAATATATAATTATAAAAAAACAGGAAAGTTCTGAAGATGTTAAAGAAGAAAATATCAAACTCTATCTTGAAAATGAATTCTATAGGAGTGGATGGGAAGAAGAGCGAGAAGCATATCAGTTTTTTGAAAATCCGTATTATTTAGAAAAGAACAGATTTGAAAGAAAGACGAAAGAGTGTGCTTCAGTCATAAGTCATATGATAAATTATTTACAACTTGGTTATAATGCTATTCAAAAGTTTTTTGGATATTTCATGCAGATGATGGATGCAGGCGTTTTGTCTATATCATCCAATGCAGGGAAAAATTGTGAGGTGCATGGTTTGTCTCAATTTGTAAAAACAGGAGAACAGGCATTGCTGATAATGATTTTAAGATATTATAAATATATTCCAATGTTAGCTGAGGTTGACGATTTTTGCAGCTTATATAGAGTTGATAAAGAGTATGCATTGGATCAGATCATTAAAAATGATCCGGAAGGTTTTAAAAAATCGGATACAAGAAAAATTACATCAGAGGAGTTTATAACTTTTTTGAAGGTGTTAAGTAAAATCGGTCAAAGACCCAAAGATTGGCTTAGCAATTATGCGAGCAGACTTGAGATTTCTGAGTCAGATGACATTATGGAACAGATCAGTGCCGTATTGGTATACTTAAATGAAAGAAATGATATTAAAGATAAGGCAAAGAAAGTTTTAAATACAATGGAAATTTAAGCACATACAAAAGGAGGAGATTGGAATGGCAGATATAGATAGCATAGGAGCTAGTATATCAAACGATATGCTGAAGGAGAAAGAAGAAGAAAATGATTGCAAGATTATAAAAGTTATTCAAGGGGAAGAATATCAGGAAAAATTGGAAACCGTTATAGAAGAAAATAATTTTTTCTATGATGCATACAATGAGGCTAATGACATATTAATCTCCATTCCGCCGCCTTCGACTGGCGGCACAAATAGTAACGAAAGTAT
>NZ_JAHLQE010000133.1 GCF_018918235.1 Eubacterium sp. MSJ-13 | reverse complement strand
TGTGCTATCGAAAGTGCAGGCTTGTTCAATGTATCAATTATTAATTATTCATTGTACTGATGTACTGCATTTTAAGTTTTGGTATTTATACTTTAGCACATTTTATGTATTTTTTAATGCAGATTACATGAATGGTAAATATATGGCGTGAATGGTACCAGATGTATTACATTATATTTATAAATCTCTTATATGTTCGCTGCCATAAATCTCATCTTTCCTTAACTTTGACAATATCTCTTCTTTTTTAGTGCCAATAAGAAGTTCACTGTTATATTTGAGATATTTCTCACTTGGATTATCAGCAAGGAACATTGCCGTTTCACTGTTTAATGTAAGCTCTGTTACAAATACGACCATTTCCTGACCTGCTCCGAGTGTTTCCTCAATAAATGAAAATGCATTTTCAAGCTGTTCAGATGCAATATCCTCACTTTCCTCAAGTGTCTTTCTCTGACTCTCAAAGCCTGAAAGTGCCTTCTCAAATGCTGCATCAATGTCTTTTTCCTGGCCCATTTGTGTTTCTGACAGTTTACTTATAAGATATTCATTTGCCTTTATCTCATCCTTATTCAAAAATCCTGCCTTTTTGTCCATTTCAAACGAACACTTCTTTTCTTCAACCAAAGTATTAAACACTGAACTTGTATCTTCTTTAAGCCTTGATTTATAATCTTTAAGAAAATCATACCATATATCCGTTACAAACTTATTTAACCATACCCTGTGGAATGATACCTCAAGTCCGCTTATCAAAAGATTTATGACACTTACCCTCTCATCAAACGATGCATCAAAAATATTTTTGTATGCCTGCTTTGACGGATTTCCTGCAAGTATTTCCTGAATACCATAGTCATTTTTATATTTCTCATAGAGAGCAAAATATGCCGCAACATCTTTTGCTGTGTCATCGTGCTGTATAAACTCAGCAATTATGTCCTCATCAACTTTTATACCTATATCATTATATACATCATAGAGATTGCTTAAATCCTCCCAGCCTCTCGCCGTCACAAACTGCATTCCGTCTATATCAGCTTCTACCTTGTAGAAATTGTTTGGTCTCAGCTCAAGATAGTTTATTATCGCTCTGTTTATATGATTATTTGCCGCATATTCTTTCCATATGTTGAAATCAGCCTCAATATCAATCTTTCTTACACGGTCAAGTGTTACCATGTCAAACTCTCTTACTGACTTATTGTATTCTGACGGATTTCCTGCTGCCACTATTATCCATCCCTTAGGCACTTCCTGATTTCCAAAAGTCTTGCACTGCAAAAACTGAAGCATCGTAGGCGCAAGCGTTTCCGAGACACAGTTTATCTCATCAATAAACAAAATCCCTTCTGAAATCCCGCTTTCCTTAATCTTTCTGTGAACGCTCGCAATTATCTCACTCATCGTATACTCGGTTACAGAATATTCTTTTCCGCCAAACTCCTCCTTAACAATAAACGGAAGTCCGACCGCACTCTGTCTTGTATGATGCGTGATCGTATACGAAACAAGACCTATCCTGCACTCTTTAGCAATCTGCTCCATAATCTGCGTCTTGCCAACACCCGGAGGTCCGATAAGAAGAATAGGACGCTGTCTGATAGAAGGGATAACATACTCTCCATCCGCATCCTTTTTCAAATAAGCCCTCACCGTATTTTTTATCTCATCTTTCGCTTTCTTAATATTCATTGTCTTTCCTCATTTCATTTTGCATATTTAATCAAAATTTTTGTGATAATCCCTAACATTCCCACAACCTTTTGTTTCACTGTCAACTTTCAAGTTTAGCCCCAACTCATTCCAGCGAAACTTTCATCGCCCATGCAGGCACCTCTGTCTCACTCATCTTGTCAATAAACACAAATGCCGTTTTATAGTTCATTCTTCTTTTAGGATATTTTCCTTTTCCATCAGTAAAATATAAAAGTCCCTGAAGTTTTTTTATCTCTCCTGTTTCCAATAGATTATTTACATATTCAAATGCAGGTCTGAAATCAGTGTTTCCACCACCTGCAAGTTCAAAATTATTTATAAGCCTGTCTATATCTGTATCACCTGTAACTGTTATATCCGAATGTACCATCTCATCGCACTGTATTATATGTATCTTTCGCTTTCTAAAAAAGCTATCCGTCTCTGACAATATCGTAAATGTCTCTCTCAAAAACTTTTTGACGAGTTCTCCGCTTGTCGAATAACTTGTATCAACAACGATCACAAGTTCCTCTATCCTGAGATTTTCCTTTGTTTCTATCGGCTCTATGAGTGGCATATTTTTATATAACCTAAGGCCATAAGTATAATAATTCAGGTCATATTCGTCCATATCTATCTTAAGTTCTTCCTTTAAAATACAGAACTTTCTCAAAAATTCCCTGTAACTTTTCTTACCTCTCTCAGCTTTTATCTGCTGCTGCCAGAAATTTTTGCCCTTGTCGTTTTCTTTTCCCTGACTTTCCTTTTTAATCTCGCTCTGCCTTGATATCTTATCCCACTTATCTTTCGTCTGATTCTGTGCTGCCGACATTTTGTCTTCTTTTGGCCAGTGTTTGTGTGTATCGGTATAAAATTCCATCTGAAGCCTGTTTATCGTTTCGCTGTCAGCTTTCATAAGTTCCCTGTATATAACTGCCGCAGACATACGGTCAGGATCTTCATCTATTTTTTCATAGACCTGCATCCTTAACCAGCTAAGAGGTCTTTTCAATGTTTCCTTTTCCATCCTGTCTATCGTGTACTCAACAATAATGTCACATGCAATACTCCATATAAATAAATCCCTCTCCCCCCTTATCCACAGATGACTGAATATGCAGTGAAGGACACTATGCAGAAAAAGCCTGTCAAGATATTTTGAGTTTTTCTTAAATACGCCTATCATATGTTCAGGCTTAAAATATATATAATTTCCATCAGTTGACATAGTATATATTGTCTCGTCCACTTTTGGTGTAAGCTCACTAAAAGCAACATCAAAAAATCTAAGTTCCATATAAAGCTCATTTTTGATAAACTTAAAAATGTCGTTAGAAACCTGCCATTCCCACTCACTCTGTGTCTGCACTCTCAACTCTATATACACCTCCCATTAATCATAATCCTAAATAGATATCTGCAAAACTATCATAATATGCTATTAAAAAGCATATCTAGACTTTCTTATATCTTCTTTTTTCTTGCGATACTTTAATATAAGTGCCACTGCCTCGCCAAAATTTGTTTCATTTGCCATAACTATAGCACTTTCTACCATATCCCTGTCATCGTTAAACTTTTCGAGCATAAATTTTATCTCATCAATATCTTTTTCCTGAATACAGATACCCATAATCTCATTTTTGTTACTTTTAAGATATTCCATATACATATCTCCTGACGAATCTTTTAGCATATACGGATACATCAGACGGTAAAGTGCTATCTTTCCTGCAACTTTAATGCTTTCTTCTGCTGAGGCTTTTGGAAATATCGTATCATACTGGTTCATATCCGCTTTTCCGTCATCAAAACACTGTCTTGCCCTGAATCCTTCGCCTTCTATATTTCTTCCGAATATATGTGCAGGTGCTATCTCGTCATATGCCTCAGTATATTCAGGATATAACACCTTTGCAGTAACTCTTTCTTCTTTAAGATATGCCACTTCAATCTCAGAGGAAATTCTGCTTAACACCTGTTTAAGTCCTGTAATATCACCTATGTCACTTCGCATATATATCTTATTTAGGCTGCGGCAGTTCATAAACACATCACTGCCAACTTCTTTTATATTCTTTCCTATTGTAATATATTTAAGTTTTTTGCAGTTATAAAATGCATTATTACCTATTTTGGTCACACTGTCAGGTAATTTTATGCTTTCTACAAATTCCCCTGAAAATTCATGGTAAATCGTATCGTCTATATCTTTTTTATCATATTCTTTTTGCAGCTCTTTTGTAAGATGCAATGTCCCCGAAAAACAATACGGTGCTATCTCTGTTATATATTCAGGGATATCTACAACACCACTTTTTGAAAATACACGATAAAGTGTAATCCCTGTCTCACTCTCATCTACCAATAAAATAAGCCCATCTATTTCTTTTATCATTTCTTCCTCTTATAATTTCAGTCACTCTCACATACTGACTGTTATCTTCATATTCCTTAAAAACAATACTGCCATGTCCTGAAATTGTATCCAAAACATGACAGCATTATTTTTGTTGTTCATTAAATCATTATTTCAAAAGCTCATCTATCATCTTATCCATCTGTTCAATATTTTCTTCTTTGACTGTTGATCTTATTGAAACTATATTTTCACATATCTCAATATTTTTCATGCCCTCAAGACTCTCACGCATTTTCTTTGCTGCAAGTGGAGCCCATGAACCGTTTTCAACAAGTGCAGCTTTTCTTTTCTGGAAGTTCTTTGCTTTTAAGTGATTTAAGAAATCTTCCATAACAGGGAAAAGTCCTCCGTCATATGTTGCACAGGCAAGCACCATCTTGTCATATCTAAAAGCCGCCTCGACAGCTTCCGCCATATCGTCCCTTGAAAGGTCCATAACTTCCATCTTCTCAACGCCTTTAGCTTTAAGTTTTTCTGCTATCTGCTTTGCCGCTTCTGCAGTGTTTCCATGTATTGATGCATAAGCCACAAGAACACCTTCATCCTCAGGTTCATAACTGCTCCATGTATTATAAAGACCGAGATAATATCCGAGATTCTCTTTTAATACAGGACCGTGAAGTGGACAGATAGTCTGAATATCAAGTGCTGATGCCTTTTTAAGAAGATTCTGTACCTGCGCACCATATTTTCCCACTATATTAAAATAATATCTTCTTGCTTCGCAGGCCCATCCTTCATCATCCTCTGAATCAAGTGCACCAAATTTGCCAAATCCATCTGCTGAGAAAAGTATCTTCTCTGTTTTCTCATATGCAACCATAACCTCAGGCCAATGAACCATAGGTGCCATCACAAATGTAAGTGAATGGCTTCCGAGAGGGATTTCATCACCCTCTTTTACAACAACCTGTCTATCTGAAAAGTCCTCATCAAAAAATTGTGGAAGCATCTGGAAAGTTTTTGCATTTCCGATAAGCTGCATATTCGGATACTTATTTGCGATAAGGGCTATATTTGATGCGTGGTCAGGCTCAAGATGTGAGATAACAAGATATGCCGGCTCTTTACCGTCAAGTGCCTTCTCAACATTCTCAACCCATTCATCCGTTGCTCTTGCATCAACTGTATCCATTATAGTTATCTTTTCATCAAATATAATGTATGAGTTGTATGAAACGCCGTCAGGCACTACATACTGACTCTCAAAAAGGTCTATATCCTTATCATCAACACCAACATATTTTACACTATCTGAAATAAACATACTCAAAAAATCTCCTTTCGTAGATCAAAACATCTGTTATTTTATAATCAATGTCCGGCACAACGACAAGTCAAGCGTGTATTCACAATCTGCCCTGTTACTTGCCCATAACACTGCTGCACTATTTAAACATCTTAAACATCTTCTCGATAACTTCCACTGTACCGTCAATGCCATAACATGCCGTATTAAGACACATATCATAATTTTCTGAGTGTCCCCAGCGGCGGCCTGTATAATAATTATAATATGCTTTTCTTGCCCTGTCCATATCTCTTACTTTCTCAACAGTCTCATCATATGATGCCCCTGTACATGCCATATCATGCTTTACTCTCTCTTCAAATGGTGCTCCTATAAAAACAGATATATGCGGTATATCTGCATTGCCAAGAACAACATCAGCACAACGGCCTAAGAATATACAGTCTCCTTTTTTTGCCATATCCTCTATCATCTGGCTCTGTGCAAAGAAAAGTTCATCATTTCCCGCAAATTTACGCAGTGAAAAAGGTGTCTTATTAAGCCAGCCTTTCTTACTGTCTGCCTGTGACGCATCAACCGCAAAAAAATCTTTTCCAATATGCTCACATGCCATCTTGATTATCTCATTGTCATAATATGACATATTTAATCTGGTTGAAAGTCTAAGACCAACTTCATGCCCGCCGCTTCCATACTGCCTGCCTATACAGAGAATCTTTTTGTTACCATCTTTAAACCTGCTCTTCATCTCTGCAATATCACTGACAAAGCTATCCGGAAGTACTTTTGCAGGACTATACTGCTCTAAAAGGGCGTTAAGCTGTTCAAGTTCCATCCTGCACTCATTTGCAAGCTCAGAATCCTTTATCGTAGATATCATATTTCCTATAAGAATCGTTTCGTCTCTTATAAAATGTCTCTTATCCTCATCAAGATGTTTAAGCATCTTTTTTACAGACAAGTCTTTTCCCGCCGGAAATACTTTCCCCATTGTACTTCCTGTCGCTTCATACACTTTTACATCAAGCTCATATATCTTTTCTACAAGCTCCTTAACATCATACTCTCCCATAATATCTGCACCTCCTAATTTATCAATATCCGACTTTAGTTCCCTTACTTGTCATATAGCCGCTTATCTTTCCTGCTTTATAATCTTTTTTCTTTGTAGCTATAGGTATCGACGGATCCGTAGGATCATAATTTATTGAACTTGAAACCTTTATCGTAGCTTCTTTTCCAAGAGGTCCCGGCTTTTTGGAATTTCCTTTTTCAATCTTGACCGAACTTCCTACCGGCACATAATCGTAAAGCCATTTTGCATCTGCCACAGTCATCCTTATGCAGCCTGCAGATGCAGCACTGCCAAGCTTGTTGTAAGTCACAGGATTTAATGCATAATGTGACTGGCTTCCGACTGCTATCGCATGAAAATAAACATTACCTACAACATGACTTGCCCATCTTGCATAAACAGTACTTCCGTCAGGCTCTCCCATTGGCTTTAAGCTGTATTTTGCAGCCGTGCCGTTAGTACATATAGAATATGAACCAAGCGGTGTATAAGATGATGACAGAGTAAGCCCTGCTGCCCCTGATGTTGAAGCCGTATCTCTTCCAACTGATACAGTACATGTTTTAACAGGAATTATATATCCTTTTTTCTGACTGTCATATGCATATATAGTAACACAGCACGCAGCTCTGTTCACTACGATCTTTAAATTATTATCTCCCTTTTTTAATTTCAGGACATTAGTGAGATCTGTCACCTTGTCGCCATTCTTATAATAAAATTTATATGTTTTGCCGGCATATGTTTCATAACGCCATCCGTTTTTTCCAACATCAATTGTCTTGACATTAAATTCCTTTGTTCTTAATTTAATTTCTTTGTTCCATTGAGTATAGCCGCATGCCATCACCTGGAATCTGCCCTTATTAGTGTATTTATAGTTTGCAATATAAGCCTTATTTGAATAGACACCAACAAGATTTTTCTCAAATGTCCTCTTTCCATTTTTTATGCTGTATACCTTAAATCTCACACTCTTTATATTTCCCGGGATATATGCATTTACAAGTTTAAACTTACATGTTCCATTTGAAAGCTTAACTACGGTAAGAGTACCATTTTTTATTTTTATGGATGCACTTCCTGTTGATTTAAGAGTTCTTGTAATGCCGGCATTATCAGTAACCAGAACCTCAATCTTATATGTCCCAAATTTATGATTTATCGATTTTAATGGTATATCTGAATAATAATATGTACTTGTTCCATTATGAACACCCTTTGCAGTACAAACAAGTTTTCCGGCACTGTCATAAATATTAAATGTAACCTCTTTTACTACAAGTGCTGAATTTACTTTCTCAACATACACACGGAATGCCTGATTTTTTTCTGTCTTAGCTGTTGTCTTTGAACCAACCTTTCCATATGTAAGTGCAACTTCAAATTCTGTTTTTGCAATTTCCTCTTTTCCATCTGCAAGTTTGCTGTTCAAAAGTGTAACAACTGCATTGTATTTTCCATATTCAGTACAATACTTTGTAAGATCGATATCCCAGATCTTTGATGACTCAGGGATTTCAACGGATGAACCTATCTTCTTTTCATCGGTTCCATCATTTTTCACAATAGCAAGCTGTATCTGATTATCTTTTCCCGGAACTAAAACATCATTATTTGAATTAACAAATGATATAGTCCTGTTTGCTTTTGATTTATAACCGTCAACTTTAAGAGCCATATTTTCGCTGTGTATCGTAAAATCACATTTTGCACCTGCCTCAACAGTAATTCCACTGCTCATGACAAACGATACTGTATATTCTTTATAGGCATATGTCTTTAGGTCAGACAATGCAAATGAACCTGTATACTGACCATTTTTGCAATTCTGTGTATCAAAAACAACTGGCTGTTCATATACACTTACTGCATTTCCATCGTCATCCGTATATGTAACCTTTGTTATCATGCTCTGTGTCTCTGTAGTATCAATACCATTTAATGTATATGTGCACACACCATTTGCACGATCCGTATTTACATTAGCCGCATACTCTGCTGCTTTTGCATTTGCAGATATTGAAAAGACAACTGCAAATACAATTGCCAAAAACATCATTGGTAATACTTTGATCTTTTGTCTGTGTTTACTTTTTTCTAACATTTTGTTCCTCCCATCAAAAATATGTTTACTTTTATATATATTTTACCACTTCTTAATATTGTATTGCAAGTAAAGACTTATCTGCCAGCAAAAACACCACAATATTTTATGATATGACTTTAAATATTCTTTCGTATCCTATCATAAAACACTGTGGTGTCATTTTTGTGCCCTATCTTGTCATCTTATCTGAAAATGTATATTTTTTATACTCTCTGTTACAAGTTTTTTAAAGTCCGACGAAACCCTGTCGGCTGTCGCCTGCACCTCTTTGTGGCTTAATGGCGTAACACTCATGCCACTTGCCATATTGGATATACATGATATACCACATATCATCATACCCATATGGTTAGCTGCCACGGCCTCACAAGCCGTACTCATTCCAACGGCATCCGCACCGAGTACCCTCGCCATCCTTATCTCCGCCGGACTCTCATATGCAGGCCCGGTAAACTGCAGATAAGTTCCCTCTTTGAGGTCGATATCAAGTGAGACTGCCGTCTTTTTTATAACTTTTCTTAAACTTATGTCGTAAATCTCACTCATATCAGGAAATCTCACACCAAGTTCATCAATGTTCTCTCCGATAAGAGGTGATGGCACAAAACTTGATATCTGGTCCTTTATCAACATAAAATCACCAGGTCTGAAATCATAATTCACACCACCACTTGCATTTGTAAGGAACAAAACCTCTGCCCCCATAAGCTTCATAAGCCTTATCGGAAGCACCACATCAGAGATATCATATCCCTCATAATAATGGACACGCCCCTGCATGCAGACAACAGGCACATCCTCCACATAACCAAAGATATACTTTCCCTGATGCCCTGAAACGGTCGAAACAGGAAATCCATCGATCTCATGATAATCAAGCTCAGTCACCACTTCGATGCCATCCGCATAATCACCAAGCCCTGAACCAAGCACAAGAGCAATATCAGGCTCAAAATCAACCTTGTTACTAAAACACTCATAGCACCTTTTCAGCTTATCATAAATTTCTTCTGAATCTTTACACATTTTTTTAATCTCCTTACTTATATAATTATCTCCATAAAGTCTATTGCGAAACTGTTAATAAATGTAACTTGCCTGCACGACTATAACAGATAATGTTAGTCGTGCAAGCCTCACAGTCTGCAGCAGTTTCGCCCAATATTCTTACCCAGCAATTCCTTTTCCAAGTTTACCCGTATAAAGCTGATAATACTTTCCTTCCTCTTTTATAAGGTCATCATGCGTTCCACGCTCTATTATCCTGCCCTGTTCAAGAACCATGATACAATCACTGTTTCTTACCGTTGAGAGTCTGTGCGCGATGACAAATGTCGTTCTTCCCTTCATAAGTCCGTCCATTCCCTGCTGAACGAGTTTCTCAGTTCTTGTATCTATCGAACTTGTAGCCTCATCAAGTATAAGTGCAGGCGGATCTGCAACTGCCGCACGCGCTATAGCAAGAAGCTGTCTCTGTCCCTGACTTAAATTTGCACCGTCACCCGTAAGCATCGTGTCATATCCATCCGGAAGTCTTGTGATAAAACTGTGCGCATTCGCAAGTTTTGCTGCCTTTACGATTTCTTCGTCGGTCGCATCAAGCTTACCATACTGGATATTCTCCCTTACTGTTCCAGTAAACAGATGTGTGTCCTGTAAAACGATACCGAGCGAGCGTCTTAAGTCATTTTTCTTTATCTTATTTACATTTATACCGTCGTATCTTATCTTTCCATCCTGAATATCATAAAATCTGTTTATAAGATTTGTGATGGTTGTCTTTCCGGCACCTGTCGCACCTACAAAGGCTATCTTCTGACCTGGTTTTGCATAAAGCACTATATCGTGGAGTATCATCTTGTCATCATTGTAACCAAAGTCAACATGGTCAAATACTATATCACCTCTCATATGTGCATATGTTGTTGTTCCATCATCTTTATGGAAATGCTTCCAAGCCCACATTCCCGTGTGTTCCTCAGTTTCGATTATCTCGCCATTTGCATCCTCTTTTGCATTGACAAGCTCTACATATCCATCATCCACCTCAGGTTCTTCATCGAGAAGCTTAAATATCCTGTCGGCACCTGCCATAGCCATTACGATAGAGTTAAACTGCTGGCTCATCTGATTTATAGGCATTGAAAATGACTTATTGAATGTAAGGAAACTTACAAGACCACCTATAGTAAATCCACCGATTCCGTTAAGGGCAAGGATACCTCCGACCATTGCACAGAGCACATAGCTTATATTTCCGAGCTGTGCATTTATCGGCATAAGGATATTTGCGAATTTATTGGCATTGTTCGCACTGTCAAACAACTGGTCATTTAACTTGTCAAAGCCCTCCATACTTTCTTCTTCATGGCAGAATACCTTGACTACTTTCTGGCCTTCCATCATCTCCTCGACATAGCCGTTTAACTTACCTATGTCTCTCTGCTGAGCCATAAAGTAAGAACCGCTGAGTCCGCCGAGTTTCTTTGTAACTACAAGTGTAACTCCAACCATCACAAGTGTAAGTATCGTAAGCGGTACATTGAGTATCAGCATATAGATAAACACACTGACGATAGTTATCGCACTTGATATAGCCTGAGGTATACTCTGGCTTATCATCTGACGGAGCGTATCTATATCGTTCGTGTAAAGTGACATGATATCTCCATGTGCGTGTGTATCAAAATATTTGATAGGAAGTGTTTCCATCTTATTAAACATTTCTATTCTGAGTCTTTTAAGTGTTCCCTGCGTAACATATATCATAAGTCTGTTATAAAGGAATACTCCTATGACACCTACACCGTAAAATATTCCTACTTCAGTTATCTTTGCAAGAAGTTTTGAAAAATCAGGGTCAGAACTCTTTGACAAAGGCAGTATATATTTGTCGATAAGTGTCTGTGTAAACATTGTTCCCTGATTTGTCGCAAATACACTTGCGATTATTCCTATTACTACTATTAGACAGTGTACCCAGTAATACTTAAATACATATTTCATCAATCTGACAAAAAGTTTGCCGGGATTTTCTATTTTTGCACCAGGTTTTCCCGGTCCCATTGGTCCTTTAGGCATAAAGCATTATCCTCTCTATTCTTTTTAGTGCATGTTCAACAAAATCCTTGATTTTACTGGCT
>NZ_JAHLQE010000116.1 GCF_018918235.1 Eubacterium sp. MSJ-13 | reverse complement strand
CGCACACTTGACACAAACTTGATATGCACAAAAAACATGTGCAGAAATGAGGATTAGTATGGAAATTAACGGGGCATCATCGTATGCCAATACATACACTTACAGGAATACAAAAGATGAAAATGTAAAGGCATCAAAGAATAACGAAAAAAAGGCAGAAGAAGTAAATAAAAGATGATGTTAGCGACTATGTTTTTGACTGCTTTGCAACGAAAAAATGGTTATTCACAACATAGCTGTTTATTAAGAATAAAGGTATGACGAAAGAAAAATATAGAGATTTGGCAAGATTTAAAATAAAGGAGAGTGTATATTATGAACATTGATTACAGTCAGTTTTACAGAGGAACAACGAATATTCCCTCATATGGGAACGGTACATATAAAAAAGACACCCTTGTAAAGTATGAATTTAACACTACAGATGAACATGGCAACAAGGTTATGGACAAGATGTCGAGGGAAGAAACCCTGCAGGCGATGAAAGACATCGGTTCGCAATATGGGGATGCAGCTATTGTGGAGTTTTCGGGAGATGGAATGGCTGCACTTGTGGAAAGCAGGAAAGGCACAGTGGACGCAAATATAACACAGGAGCAGCGTGAAGCGATGGATGCGAAGAATGCAGCGTTCCAGAAAGAAATCACACAGATTGATAATTCCTTAGAACTTCCGGCATATTCTGGGATGTACGGTGCGGACAAGGCGGTTGCATCTGCGGTGGAGAACTGCAGCAAAGAGGAGCAGGGATTTGTGTATGATATTATCCGTCAAAATTTCCTTGTCGGGAACAGTGGCTCTATGACAGAGGAGGAACGGCAGGCAAATATTTCACTTGGTATGAAGAAAGCGGAGCATGCGGCAGAGAATTTTATTCCGGAAGATAGCAAAAAATCATTTTTGGAAGCGATGGAGTCCATTGCAAAACTTGCGAGCGCAGGAAAAGCTGACAACAACGGAAATATGGATTACGGGATAGAGAAAGGCACATATCTTGGACATGGCAGTAATCTTGTAAAGACTACAAATGCGCTTGATATGATGCGGACAATGGACAGCAGTGCATACACAGAATATCAGAAGATCAATAAAGAGAGCAGCAATGGGGACAGACAGCTTAATGCGTTAAAGTATCTTACAAATTGGTACAATAGTGCAGTAAAGAAGAATCCTTCGATGATTGACGATTACGAAAAGCAATCGGAGGAATATGTAGAAAAAAATGTAAAAGACCAGAAGCTGGATAAAACTTTTTCAGATATAAAGACAAAGAATAAAGCAGATTTTCTTGAAAGTTTGAAGTCGTTCCAGAATAATAATCCCAATTTTCTCTCATCTATCATAAACCGGGAGCTTACGTCTAAGTTTTGGATGATTTGAGAATCATAAATTTTAAGATATTATTGCAGAGGTACAGATACATTTTTTGACATTAGAGTATAAAATTGGAAAATAAACAGTATAAGACGCAGATGGGGCTGTCGCACGAAGCAATATTCATGCAATATATAGATAATAAATCTGTTATTAACATCTACATATTGTATAGATTATGCTTAATGCGACAGCCCAATTGTTTTGTAATAAAGTATCTCGGAGAATGTTTTTTCAATACAAATATCAGATAGATGTAAGTGTAGATGTTTTTTTATTTCCTGAAAAAATTTTTAAAAAGTGTGCTATAATGGTTAAACAAATGATATAAAGTTTGCATAAAATATGAAAAAATACTAGAAATTATGATTGTCAGGCTAAAGTACATAAAGATAGAAACGGAGCTTACGATGGAAAACTATTTTGAAAAAATCTTACAAAATGACAGTATTCCCAGACAGATAAGGGAGACTGTATATTCAGAAATGCGCCATGCACTTGAAGTGAGCAACATTGCAGTGCTTATTTCAAAAGAACTGGGGAAGGATGAAAAGTTCTGTGATGATATCGCAGTTGCGGGGGTGCTGCATGATATAGGAAAATTAAGGGTAAACAGATATGTATATTCAGATGATAGTGACGATACCCTTGTTGTAGAGCAGATGAAATATGTGAGGATGCATTCGGCATACAGTCGTGACATTCTGACAGATGAAGATTATCCTGTAAATATAATAGAAGCAGTCTATCATCATCATGAAAATTATGATGGTTCGGGATACCCTGATGGCTTAAAGGGTAATAATATACCCGAAATGTCGAGAATACTTAGGACATGTGATGTGTTTTCGGCACTTATCACTGACAGGAGTTATAGAAAGGCTTTCGATAAGAAAACGGCGATGGCTATAATGATAGATGAAGTTGAGGATTATGATATGGAGGTGTTTCTTGCATTTCAGAGGGTATTCCATGCGGATGACTTTCCAGAGATTGAAAAGCTCCAGCAGGATGCAACTGAACTGCAGATGAAACATTTTAATCTTTTTGAGAAAGAAGCGGTTTCATTTTAGTTTATCCGCTACTTCACAAACAGAAAAAAATCTGATATACTGCTGGATTAGAGAGTTTTTTATTAGATGATAGAATTATTGGAGGACAAGAGAAAATGGCTGAATCAATGAGAGGCATGAAGCGTACATGCAGATGTGCCGAGTTAAGTGAAAAAAATATTGGTGAAGAAGTCACTATGATGGGATGGGTTCAAAAGCAGAGAAATAAAGGTGGAATCATCTTTGTTGATATGCGTGACCGTTCAGGAATATTGCAGGTCATCTTTGAAGATGGAGAGATAAATGAAGCAGATTTTGCAAAGGCAGAAAAACTTAGAAGCGAGTTTGTTATAGCTGTTAAGGGTAAGGTTACGGCGCGTTCAGGTGCGGTTAATGAAAATCTTGCTACAGGTGCTATAGAGCTTCGTGCAGAAGAACTTCGTGTTCTTTCTGAGTCAGATACACCACCGTTTCCTATTGAGGCAGACAGCAAGACAAAAGAGGAACTCAGATTAAAATACCGTTATCTCGATCTTAGAAGACCTGATCTTCAGAGAAATCTCATTATGAGAAGTAAGGTTGCAACATTGATTCGTCAGTTCCTTGCTGATGAAGGATTTTTAGAGATAGAGACACCTATGCTCACAAAGTCTACACCTGAGGGAGCAAGAGATTACCTTGTGCCAAGCCGCGTGCATCCGGGGACATTTTATGCACTGCCACAGTCACCACAGCTTTTTAAGCAGCTACTTATGTGCTCAGGCTATGACAGATATTTCCAGCTTGCGAGATGTTTCAGGGATGAGGATCTTAGGGCAGACAGACAGCCTGAGTTTACACAGGTTGATATGGAGCTTTCATTTGTCGATGAAGACGATGTAATGGATGTAAATGAGAGACTTTTACAGAAACTTTTCAAGGAGATTCTTGATGTTGATATAGAACTTCCTATCCAGAGGATGACATGGCAGGAGGCTATGGACAGATTTGGTTCAGATAAGCCTGACCTTCGTTTTGGAATGGAGTTAAAGGATGTTTCAGATATAGTAAAAGACTGTGGTTTCGGTGTGTTTACCGGAGCACTTGAAAACGGCGGTTCAGTTCGTGGTATCAATGCAAAAGGACAGGGCGGTATGCCTCGCAAGAAGATTGACGCACTTGTTAAGTTTGCAAAGGACTTTGGTGCAAAAGGTCTTGCTTATCTTGCTGTAAATGAGGACGGAACATACAAGTCATCATTTGCAAAATTCATGACTGAGGATGAGCTTAAGGCTCTTGTTGATGCGATGGAAGGTGAGCCTGGCGACCTTCTCTTGTTTGCAGCGGATAAGAATAAGATTGTATGGGACGTACTTGGAAACTTAAGACTTGAGATTGCAAAAAATCTTGACCTTCTTGACAAGAATGTTTATAAATTCCTCTGGGTTACAGAGTTCCCTGAGTTTGAATATTCAGAAGAACAGGGAAGATACCTTGCAATGCACCATCCGTTCACTATGCCGTTTGAAGATGATATTCAGTATCTTGAGTCAAATCCTGAAAAGGTTCGTGCAAGAGCATATGACATTGTGCTTAACGGAACTGAGATCGGTGGAGGTTCTATCCGTATCCATCAGGATGATGTTCAGGAGAAGATGCTTCGTGCACTTGGATTTACTGATGAGAAAGCTCATGAGCAGTTTGGATTCCTTCTCGATGCGTTTAAGTACGGAGTACCGCCACATGCCGGACTTGCCTATGGTCTTGACAGACTTGTCATGATAATGGCACATGAGGACAGCATCAGAGATGTTATCGCATTCCCTAAGATAAAGGATGCATCATGTCTTATGACGGATGCTCCTAATGTTGTCGATGACAAACAGCTTGAGGAACTCAGTCTTGAAATTGCAAAATCTGAGCAGGAGCAGTAAGCAGGATATTACTCTGGTAACAATTTGCGGTTGATATAATACTGATGGTCGTATCGAAGTGTGTGGACAGCAAAGAGCAGTTAAAATTGTTATATGAGTATGAGTCTGGAGGATGTTTTGAAAAAAGAGACATACGAAAAGATTATGGGACTGCTTGGCAGTAAAAAGGCAGTCCCGATAGTTATAGATATATGTGGAAAGATACTTACGGTTCTTACTGCACTTTTGTATTTTGTCGAGATAGGCTGGCTTGTTGTGAGCAGGGAATATAAACTTGTCGCAGGACTTATCATAGTTCCGGCATTGTTCTTTGTTTTGCTGAGCAAGTTCAGGGAGAAGATAAATGCAAAAAGACCATATGAACTGTACGGCTTTAAACCGCTTATAAAGAAAGACACCAAAGGGCTTTCTTTTCCGAGCCGCCATGTATTTTCGATATTTGTAATAGGCGGTTCGATATGGGTTATAAATAAGATATTAGGAACTATGATACTTATAATGGGGCTGTTTCTCGCAGTTATCAGAGTTATCACAGGAGTGCATTTTCCTAAAGATGTTATCGCCGGGGCAGTCATAGGTTTTGTGTGCAGTATGGCTATGTTTGCTTTTCTGCTTTTGTAGTATGATGCAGCAGTAAAAAGTGTAATGACAGCAATCAATATATGTCAGATGTTTAGGCAAATAGTTTTTGACCGTGGCATCATTTTGGCAAATTAAGAAAACAGAAAGTTATTTAAATAAAACGGTATATTCCGGAATATGCTTTTTGACATAGAAATGGAGGATAAAATGGCAGAGATGTATAACCACCATACGGTGGAGAAAAAATGGCAGAAGATATGGGACGATGAAAAGGCTTTTAAGACAGAAAATGATTATACAAAGCCAAAGTTTTATGCACTTGTAGAATTTCCTTATCCGTCAGGACAGGGACTTCATGTAGGACATCCTCGTCCATACACGGCTCTTGATATAGTAGCAAGAAAACGCAGGATGCAGGGATACAATGTATTATATCCTATGGGATGGGATGCATTTGGTCTCCCTACAGAAAACTATGCTATCAAGAATAAAGTTCATCCAAAAGAGGTAACTAAGAAGAATGTTGCAAGATTTAAGGAGCAGCTTCATTCACTCGGTTATTCATTTGATTGGGACAGAGAGATAAACACGACTGACCCTGATTATTATAAATGGACACAGTGGATATTCCTCAAACTCTTCAATGCAGGACTTGCATATAAGAAAGAGATGCCTATCAACTGGTGTACATCATGTAAGGTAGGACTTGCAAATGAGGAAGTTGTAAACGGTGTATGTGAGAGATGTGGTTCGCCTGTAGTCCGCAAGGTTAAGAGCGAGTGGATGCTCAAGATTACAAATTATGCTGACAAACTCTTAGAGGGACTTAACGATGTAGATTACATCGAGAGAGTAAAGACTTCACAGAGAAACTGGATAGGACGTTCAGAGGGTGCAGAGGTTGATTTCAGAATTAAAGATAAAGAGGATAAACTTCGTGTTTATACTACAAGACCTGATACACTCTTTGGTGCAACATATATGGTAGTTTCACCTGAGCATCCTATCATTGACAAATACAAGGATGAGATTAAAAACTGGGATGCTATCACAGAATACAGAGAGATGGCGTCAAGAAAGTCTGACTTTGAGCGTACGGAGCTTGCAAAAGACAAGACAGGTGTTGTTCTTGACGGACTTACGGCTATAAATCCTATAAATGATACAGAGATTCCTATCTGGATTTCAGATTATGTACTTATGACATACGGAACAGGTGCTATCATGGCTGTTCCTGCACATGACGACCGTGACTGGGAATTTGCAAAGAAATTCTCACTTCCTATGATACAGGTTGTTGAGGGAAGTGAAGGACCTGTAGATATAGATAAAGCTGCATTTACTGATGTGGCGACAGGAAAGATGATAAATTCAGGTTTCCTCACAGGACTTACAGTTGAGGAAGCTAAGGAGAAAGTAAAAGATTTCCTTACAGAGAAAAAGATTGGTAACCGCAAAGTAAATTATAAACTTCGTGACTGGGTATTCTCAAGACAGAGATACTGGGGTGAGCCTATTCCAATCGTACATTGTGACAAATGCGGATATGTTCCTCTTGATGAGAGTGAGCTTCCTCTTTTACTTCCTGAGGTAGACAGCTATATGCCTACTGACAATGGAGAGTCACCACTTGCTGCAATGACAGACTGGGTGAACACAACCTGCCCTTGCTGTGGAGGCCCTGCAAAGAGAGAGACAGATACGATGCCACAGTGGGCTGGTTCATCATGGTATTTCTTGAGATATACAGACCCGACAAACACAGAGGCACTTGCAAGTCCTGAAGCACTTAAATACTGGCTTCCTGTTGACTGGTACAATGGTGGCATGGAGCATACTACACTCCATCTTCTCTACTCACGTTTCTGGCATAAATTCCTCTATGATGAGGGTGTTGTGCCTACTCCAGAACCATACCAGAAGAGAACATCACATGGTATGATTCTCGGTGAAAATGGCGAGAAGATGAGTAAATCACGCGGAAATGTCATCAATCCTGATGATATTGTAAGAGAATACGGAGCAGATACGCTTCGTACTTATGAAATGTTCATCGGAGCATTTGACCTCAGTGCATCTTGGTCTGATGATGGCGTAAAAGGATGCCGCCGTTTCCTCGACAGAGTATGGAAACTTCAGACAATGCTTGACAAAGACAACGATGGTTACTCAAAAGACCTTGAGACAAAGATGCATCAGACGATAAAGAAGGTAAGCAGTGATTTTGAAAATCTCAAGTACAATACTGCTATAGCCGCAATGATGGCACTTATAAATGACTTCTATAAGAAAAACAGTATCACACTTGGCGAGTATAAGACACTTATCACGCTGCTTAATCCTGTAGCACCTCATATCACAGAGGAAATCTGGGAGATAATAGGTGGAGAAGGCAGACTCTATGAGCAGTCATGGCCTGAGTACGAGGAAGCAAAGACAGTTGAATCAACTGTAGAGATAGCTGTTCAGATAAACGGAAAGACAAAAGTTACACTTTCAATCGGAAAAGATGATGCAAAAGATGATGTTCTTGCAAGAGCGAAAGAAGCACTTGGTGACAGGCTTGACGGAAAGAATATCATTAAAGAAATTTATGTTCCGGGAAGAATTGTAAATATAGTGGCAAAATAGTATTGTCAGATAACAATAAAACCACATAAAAGCCATTGAAATGACATATTATCAATGTAGTATGACCAGGTACATGATAAATGAGATTTATTCATAGTGAATCGGTCATACGGTCAGACACGAGCCGAAGAAAAACCGGTATATGCCGTTATTGTTCGGCTCGTGTATTTTAAGCAAAGGGACAGGGAAAAAGTATTATTATGAGATTTATTAAGAAGTGTTTGGGATTGGCAGTAATCGGCTGTGTACTTGGGATTGCCGGATACAATGTAAATAATATTACGGTAGCGGCAGATGAGAGTGTGATAGTTTCCACACCGGAGCCATCTGCGGAAGCTACGGCAGTTCCGGAGGAAACAACACAACCAGAGGAAACGGCACAGCCGTCGGAAACACCAGAACCAACTAAATCGCCGGAGGCTACTGAACTTCCGCCGTTGGTAAATTATGCCAAAACAAAAAAGAAAGTTGCATTAAAGTATGATGACAGATATACTTTTGCAAAAGATATAAGAAGAGTCGTTACTGAGAGTGTTACATCTACAAACATAGCGACAGGAAAGAAAGATACCAAAGTTGTAAGTGTTGCAAAAAGCAACAAGAAGAAAGTGTTTGCAGTAGGTTGTGGAAAAGCAGTTGTTGAACTGGTTGATGGAACAACATACGGTATAAAGGTTGAAGCTGCAAAGATAAGTCTTTTACTACTTGCAGGACAGAGTAATATGGAAGGCAGCCACAGTGGGGATAAGACAAATGCCGAATATACGAGCAACATCATATTAAGTGAGGCAGGTAAGGTTTATAATACATATGGTCCTTCATGCAGAGGACATTTTGCGAATGTGGGAAACTGGTCCGCTACATCTTCACCATTATCTGTAAAGAATGCATCAAAGTTTGTGCCGGATTCGCTTACGGACAACAGTTCACAAAATCAGTGGTGTCGTACTAATAATCTTACTTCCGCCGGAGAAGCTACAGGAAAATCCGGAATAGATAGTGCATTGGCAGATCAGTGGACGAAGAAACTTAAAGAGAAAGTATGGATCGTAAATGCAGCTCATGGAGGAAGTTCCATAACGACATGGCTCCCTAAGAAGGGAAAAGATAATAATTTCTGGCAGGCAGTTGCACTTTATAAAGAGTGTGAAAAGACTTTGAATAAAGAGATAAAAGCTGGTCATTATAAACTTAGCCATAAAGGATATTTCTGGCTTCAGGGCGAACAGGATTTTAAAATGGCAGCAGGTGATTACCTGAATTATTATATGAAGATGCACAGAGCATTTAAGACACAGCTTAAAGGAAGTACAGCATCTGATTATAAATATGTTAATAAAAGTGTTGAATTTGCAGGAATATTGATGGTAAGATCACATAGAAATCCTACATCACTTGCGGACCTCGAACTTACAGGACCTAGAAAAGCACAGTACTATATGTGCAATTCAAGTAAAGATGCATACAAGGATATATTTCTTGCAAGTCAGTTATCAGAAGTGTGGACTACAAACAGTTCAGTAACAACATACTTTAAAAATAAATATGGTACAGATGAAAAATATTCTTCACAGAATAAGACGAGAAAAAAGACATTGAAACTGCCTACATCACTTAAACAGATACACAGTACCATACATTATACACAGCTTGCGTATAATGAACTGGGCAGGGATGCGGCGAATAATATATGTTATGCACTTGGATATGTAAAGCAGCCGTCAGCAACTGCAAAGATTAAAATCGTAGGCAAAGACGGATACAAAGATATAAGTTCAATAAACAGGACCGCTGTTAAAAATATGAATGTAGTCGTAAAGGTATTTCCGGCATGGAAATCTAAAAAACTTGCCATTCAGAAAAAGCATGAGGTGATTTCTTATGACAAGTGGAAAGTGAACTTTAAGGAAAATAAAGTATTTAATGCTAAACTTTTGTTTTCAGTGGGAAAGACCAAAAAGAAATTTACGGTATATTCAAAGAACTCGGCAGCTCCTATAAAAGATCTGTATGTGTCTGATGATGGTGTAAAGATAAGCTGGAAGGCAAATTCGTACACATCGTATTGCAATGTTTACAGAAGAGAAAAAGGAAGCAAAAAGTGGTCATATATTGCAAGGCTTGATAAAAAGACAGCACAGTCATACAATGATATTTTTGCAGAGTCAGAAAAGGTATATGAATATGCAGTAACTGCGTATGATGCTTATGGAAACTGTGGTGAGAAAGTCATCGGTGAGGTTTCAACAGTGTCTTACTGATTTATGGACAAAGGTGTTTGTCATATATGAACATTAAAAAATCTGATATTTAAATAAATATATATTAGCACTCTTTTTAAAAGAGTGCTAAATTTGTCTTGACAATTCTTTTAGCTCGTATTATTATACTCATTGTGAGAATTGTTAGCAGTCTTTGTAGATGATTGCTGATAGAATAAATAGTAGATAGAAGTCCTTTGGAGACAGTGAGTGGAAGGACTAGTAATATTAGGATAAGATTATATATGTAAAGGAGAGATTTTATTATGCAGAGCAGAAAAGGCAGTTTATCAATTGAGTCAGAAAATATGTTTCCTATTATAAAGAAGTGGCTTTATTCAGATCATGATATTTTTATCCGTGAGCTTGTGTCAAACGGATGTGATGCTATCACAAAGCTTAAAAAGCTTGATATTATGGGTGAATATACATTACCTGATGATTATAAGGCAAATATTCAGGTGGTTGTTGATACAGAGGGAAAGAGTATTTCGTTCACTGATACAGGTCTTGGTATGACTGAGGATGAAGTAGATGAGTACATAAATCAGGTAGCATTTTCAGGAGCTACTGATTTCCTCGAGAAGTATAAGGATAAGGCAAATGAGGAGCAGATAATCGGACATTTTGGTCTTGGATTTTACTCAGCATTCATGGTAGCCGACAGAGTTACTATAGACACATTGTCATGGAAAGAGGGGGCCGTACCTGTACGCTGGGAATCAGAAGGTGGCATCAACTTTGAAATGTCAGAAGGAGAAAAGTCTGAGATAGGTACGACTATCACACTTTATCTCTCAGAGGACAGCCTTGAATTTGCAAATGAATATCGTGTAAGAGAAGTCCTTACAAAATACTGTTCATTTATGCCTGTTGAGATATTCCTTTCAAAAGAGGGAGCTGAGCAGGAATATGAAACGATAGACAAGGAAGATCTCCGTGATGATGATGTAGTAGTTGAAAATATTGTCGAGGAAGCAAAGACAGAGGAAAGAGAGAATGAGAATGGAGAAAAAGAAGTTGTCGAGGTATCTCCACGCAAAGAAAAAGTTAAGATAAATAAAAGACCTGTCTCAATCAGCACGACAACTCCGCTTTGGATGAAGCACCCCAACGATTGTACAGATGATGAATATAAGGAATTTTACAGATCAGTCTTTAATGACTACAAAGAGCCTCTTTTCTGGATCCATTTAAATATGGACTATCCGTTTAACCTTAAAGGAATCTTATATTTCCCTAAGGTAAACACAGAGTATGATAATCTTGAAGGTGTTATCAAACTCTACAATAATCAGGTATTTATCGCTGACAATATCAAGGAAGTGATTCCGGAGTTCCTGATGCTTCTTAAAGGTGTTATCGACTGTCCTGACCTTCCACTCAATGTCTCAAGAAGTGCATTGCAGAATGATGGTTTTGTAAAGAAGATTTCTGACTATATTACAAAGAAGGTTGCAGATAAACTTTCAGGAATGTATAAAGTTGACAGAGAAAATTATGAGAAGTATTGGGAAGACATAAGTCCATTTATCAAATACGGATGCTTAAAGGATGACAAATTCAGAGAAAAGATGTCAGATTATATAATCTTTAAGGACCTTAATGATAAATACATCACACTTCCTGAGTATGTTGATGCAGTCAAAGGCGAAGATGGAGATAAAAAAGAAGATACTGCAGAAAATAAGGAAAATACCGATGAGACAGCAGATAATAAAGATGCAGAAAAAGAGGAAGAACCGACAACAGTTTACTATGTAACTGATATGCAGCAGCAGAGTCAGTATGTAAATATGTTCAAGGAGCAGAATATAGATGCGGTTATATTGAGCCACAATATCGATCAGGCATTTATCTCACAGCTTGAGCAGGGTGAACTGAAAGTAAGCTTTAAACGTATAGATGCAGGTCTTAACGATACAATGAAAGATGATGCTGACGAGGAGACTATAAAGAAGGAAACTGAGGAACTTGGTGAAATCTTTAAGAAGGCACTCGGAAAAGACAAACTTGAGGTTAAGGTTGAGAAACTTAAAAATGAGAATGTATCATCTATGCTCACTCTTTCAGAAGAGACACGCCGTATGCAGGATATGATGAAGATGTACAGTGCTGGTGGTGCAGGAATGGATATGGATATGTTCGGCGATTCTGCAACACTTGTCCTTAATTCATCAAATAAGCTTGTACAGTATATTCTTAATAATAAAGAGGCTGAAAATGTTGACATGTTCTGCAAGCAGCTTTATGATCTGGCTGTACTTGCAAATCATCCGCTTAAGGCAGATGAGATGACTGAGTTTGTAAACAGAAGTAATGAGATCATGCTTTTACTTGCTAAGTAATTTTTTGTGTGTTATATATAGAATAATATTGAGAAATATATGATTTTTGTATGTTTTTGATAAAAATGACCAATAGTCAAATTTGATATTGACTGTTGGTCATTTTTGATGTAGTATATGGATTATAGAAATGACCGATGGTCACTTAGCAAAAACGGTCAATAAAGGTTCGGATATATAGCAGGAGTAAATGACTGCTATATATCCCGGACAGGATAAAGAAAGGAAGAGAAAAAAATGTTAGGAAAATGGATAACAAGACATAAGAATATCATCCTGCTTATCGCGTGTGTACTTCTTGTACCATCTGTGTTTGGTTATATAAGCACACGAGTAAACTATGATGTATTATCTTATCTTCCGAATACTCTTGAAACAGTATCGGGTCAGGATACACTTGTTGATGAGTTTGGCATGGGTGCTTTTTCAATGATAGTTGTCGAGGATATGTCGAATAAACAGGCGGCGGCTCTTGAGAAAAAGATTGAGAGCATCGACCATGTTAAAGATGTACTCTGGTATGATGATATGCTTGATATAAGCGTACCGACAGAGATGCTTCCTAAGAAGCTTGAACAGGCATTTTTTAATGGAGATGCAACAATGATGATCGCATTGTTTGATGATACTACATCAGCGGACGATACGATGGATGCAATCACAAACATCCGTAAGACAGTTGGGAAAAATGTTTATGCAAGTGGAATGTCAGGTGTCGTAACTGATATCAAGAACCTTGCCTTACAGGAGATGCCGATATATGTAGTTATCGCAGCATTGTTATCATTTGTGGTTCTTCTTATCACCATGGATTCCTTTGTAACACCGATTATATTCCTTACAAATATAGGAATGGCTATTGTGTTCAACCTCGGAAGCAACATTTTCTTAGGAGAGATTTCATATATCACGCAGGCACTTGCGGCAGTGCTGCAGTTAGCGGTTACTATGGACTACTCGATATTCCTTCTTGAAAGTTATGAGGCGAATAAAAAGAGATTCCCTGATGACAGAAAGAGAGCGATGGCACACGCTATATCAAATACATTTAAGTCAGTATCAAGTAGTTCTGTTACTACAATAGCAGGTTTCGTAGCACTGTGCTTTATGACATTTAAACTTGGTGCAAATATCGGTATCGTAATGTCTAAGGGTGTTGTAATCGGAGTTATCACTTGTGTAACAGTTCTTCCGGCAATGATACTTACATTTGATAAAGCAATTGAGAAGACAACACATAAAGCTTTGATTCCACCACTTACAAAAGTTTCAGACTTTATCGTAAAGCATTACAAGGTTGCAATCGTGATATTCCTTGTTCTGCTCGGACCTGCAGTATACGGAAACAGCCATTATAAGATTTATTATAATATCGACCAGGGACTTCCAAAGAACATCCCTAGTGCGATAGCAAATGACAAACTTAAAGATAACTTTGATATGAGTACGGTTCATATGGTTCTTTTGAAAGATGGTCTTAGCGCAAAAGACAAGAACCAGATGATAAAGAAGATTGAAAAGGTTGACGGTGTCAAATGGGTTATCGGCCTTAATTCACTTGTGGGACCAAACTTCCCTGACAGCATGATACCTGAGGATGTAAAGAGCATGTTAAAGACTGATAAATATGAATTACAGTTTGTATGCTCGGATTACAGTTCAGCTACCGATGAAGTAAATGCACAGCTTGATGAGATGCAGAAAATAGTAAAAGGATATCAGAAGGATGCGATGGTAATCGGTGAAGCTCCTCTTATGAAGGATCTTCAGGATACGACAGATATAGATTTAAAGACAGTTAATTACATATCTATAGCAGCTATATTTGTAATAATCCTTGTGACATTTAAATCTATTTCAATACCGATAATCCTTGTATCAGTCATTGAGTTTGCGATAGCCTGCAACATGGCAGTTCCATATTATACAAATACTTCATTGGCATTCGTTGCAAGTATCGTTATAGGAACTATTCAGCTTGGTGCGACAGTCGATTATGCGATACTTATGACAAACAGATATCACAAGGAACGAACGGTAAACGGATGCAGTAAGAAAGATGCGATAAGAATCGCACATGAAACTTCAATGAAATCAATACTTACAAGTGGTTTCTGTTTCTTCGCCGCAACATTCGGTGTAACAGTATATTCTGCAATCGATATGATAAGTGCTATATGTAACCTTCTTTCAAGAGGTGCCATAATCAGTATGATTGTTGTTATATGCATACTTCCGGCAATGCTCTGGATATTTGACCCGATCATTATAAGAAGTTCATGGGATATGATAAAAGCTGGAGTTGCAAAGAAAGATGCAGAAAAGAAACTTGCAGCAAAATAAAAAGAGATTAGTATAAAGTTGGTTAATATATAAAAAATGTTTATTAAAGATGACACGTATAGAATAATATAGGAGGCAGTATCATGAGAAAGAATATTAAAAAGGTTGCCAAAATCGGTGTATCAGGACTTTTAGCAGCAGGACTGCTCGTAGGTAGTGTAGAGTATGCATCTCATATGTTTGTTATGACAAACAAGGCAGTTGCAAAACAGGTGGATAAAGTAACAGAGGAAGTTAAGACTGCTTCAAAATCAGGACTTGATTCTGATAAAGTATCAAAGCAGGAGACAGTTTATGCAACACTTGATGCAAATGGTAAAAAAACAGATGTCATTGTATCTGACTGGCTTAAAAATGCCGCAGATAAAGGTGAAGTTAAGGATGCATCAGATCTTACAGATATAACGAATACAAAAGGTGATGAAAAGTTTACACAGGATGGTGATTCACTTAATTGGAACACAGCTAGTGAAGATATTTATTATCAGGGAAAAACTGATAAGGAAATGCCTGTAGGAATGTCAATAACATATAAGCTTGACGGTAAGGAGGTTTCCGCAAGTGAGCTTGCAGGAAAAAGCGGCAAGCTTGAGATGAAGATTAAATATACAAACACTTCAAAGAAGAAAGAAAAAGTTGGAGGAAAGGATGTAGATATATATACACCATTTGTTATGGTAACGGGTATGATCCTTCCTGTTGACAATTTTAAGAATTTAACGATAGACAACGGAAGCATAGTGTCAGAGGGTGAGAATAATATAGTAATGGCTTACGGAATGCCTGGACTTTCAGAGAGTCTTGACCTTGACAATCTTAATCTTGGTGATGACGTTGACATAGATTTAAGCAAGATCAATGACAAGGTTACAGATACAGTTACTATCAAAGCTGATGTTACGGACTTTGAGATGAAATCAACTTATACAGTTGCAACATCAGAATTCTTCTCAGATATGGATATGGATGACATAGGAAGTACTGATGACCTTACAGATAAGCTTGATGATCTTACAGATGCAACACAGGAGCTTATAGATGGTTCAGATAAGCTCAGTTCAAATCTTGATAAGCTTAACAGTAAGTTTGGTGATTATTCAGATGGAATGGACACTCTCAAGAGTGGTTTAAGTTCAGCAAAGAGTGGTTCTAACACACTTAAAAATGGTATAGTGACATATACAAGTGGAACAGATAAACTTCTTGACGGTGTTGTTACCTATGTAGAGGGAACAAAGACATTTGGAAAGAGTGTAAAAACTTATTCAGCTAATACAAAGAAGGTTGTTGATGCAGTAGGAACACTTCAGAAAACAGGTACTTCAAAACTTGCAAAAGGTTCAGAGGATTTCAATACAAACTTAAGCACATATGTAACTACCGTAAATACATCACTTAACAGTGTTGATACACTTGCCCAGGGAATAGAGACACTTCACTCAGGCGTAGTTTCATTACAGAATGGAATAACAGGTGATGCAGGATTAAAGGCGGGTGTAAAACAGCTTAAAGCCGGAGTAGGTTCTTTACAGGCAGGAGTTTCAGGTGAAAATGGAATCAAAGCCGGAGTAAAGAGTATAAATGAAGGTGCAAAGAACATTGCAGTAAGTGATGAGCAGGTAAATACAATGCTCGCAGAACTCGAAACACTTAAAGCAGGTGCAGAGTCAGAGACAGATAAAGCAAAGATAGAAGCAATAGAGAAATATGTAAAAGCTTCACAGACAGTTGGAAAAGCAATAGAGAGTTCTACATCTGATTCATCAGCTTTGGTACAGGGACTTGATTCAGTATCAGCAGGACTTACATCTGTAGACAGTGGACTTGACGGATTAGATGGTGGACTTGATAAGGTAAATGCAGGACTTTCACAGATGGAAGCAAGCACAGATACAACTGCAGAGGATTCTCCACTCAATGGAATAGGCGACAAGCTTACACAGCTCAAAGAAGCTGGAAATGCACTTTCGACAGCATACAAAGAACAGCTTAATCCTAGCGTTGCAAAACTTGATGCCAGCGTTAAGAAGATGTATAAAGCCGGTTCAAAACTTACATCAAACAATAAAAAACTTGACAAAGCAGCAGATAAACTTATCAAGAACGAAAAGACTATCAAGAAAAATTCAAAGAAGGTTACAGCAAGCAGTGATAAGTTAAGAGATGGTGCAAAATCACTTGCGTCAGGAGCAACAAAACTCTTTAATGGAGTTTCAACTCTTGTATCAAAAACAGGAGATGTATCAGATGCGATAGGAAAGCTTGCAGATGGTGCAGGAGATCTTAAAGATGGTGTTGTTGAATTTAATGAAGAAGGAATTGAGAAGCTCACAGGAACAGTAAATGATGCTATTGATTCAGGTGATGATTTCAGAGACAGACTTGATAAGATAGTAAAGGCTTCAAATAACTATAAGAGTTTTTCAAAGATTTCAGATGGTATGGATGGAAGTGTTAAGTTTGTAATGTCTACGGCATCAATTGAAAAAGATGATGACAAATAAACATATAACAAATAAATTATAGCAGATTTTATTTATGGAGCCACACAGCCAAAATAAAGAAATTTTGATGTGTGGCTCTATGATTTGAAACAGAATACTTGTGGAATTAGTCATGAGATGGAGCAGTAATGTAATTTGCTCATAAAAATTAGAGGTGATATATATGAGTAAAATAGAGGAGAAAAAGAAAAACAAACAGGACGCATTGCTTGCATCGGCATTTAAACTTTTTACGGAAAAGGGAATAAATAATACATCTATTTCAGAGATAGTTAAAAATGCTAAGATGGCAAAAGGGACATTTTATCTGTATTTTAAGGATAAATATGATATAAGGGACAGGCTTATCACACATAAGGCTGATAAAATTTTTGAAAATGCCTATGCTGATCTTGAGAAATGTGAGTGTAAAACTCTTGAGGAATGTATATTGTTTATAGTAGACAATATTGTAGATCAGTTAAGCTGTAATCAGTCGCTTTTAAAATTTATATCGAAAAATCTGAGCTGGGCGATTTTTTCAAATCTTCGTATAGGCCAGCTTGACAATAAAAGCTGTATGGATATATTTGATGATATCATAGAGAGTTCAGGCAGAAAGTTCAGGGATGTAAATATGATGGTATTTATGATAGTTGAGCTTGTAAATTCAACATGTTACAATGTGATATTATATTCATCACCGGTTTCTCTTGAACAGTTAAAACCCGACCTGCACAATTGCATATGTGATATTGTAAGCAGATTTGAAATATGCTCAGAACCTAAAGTAGTTTAAAAAATAATAAAAAATACTTTACATTTAAATTGAATGGTGATAATCTATTATTCTAAATATGAGAATTAGGTTTTATGGAGTGTAAAATTAAATGGGAAATTGCATGACAGATTTGGTAAATAAACTGGCAGCAAACAACAGTTTATCGCAGGGAGAGTTGAGTGAACTTCTTAAATTTAGAAATAAAGAAACGACAGATTATTTGTTTGAGAAAGCCCTTATGGCAAAGGAAAAGTTATACGGAAAAAAAGTATATATTAGGGGAATAGTAGAACTTACAAACTATTGTAAGAATAATTGTTATTATTGTGGTCTCAGAAGAGACAATATTTTTATACCGAGATACAGACTGGACGAGAAAGACTTGCTGGAATTCTGTGAAACAGGATACAGTAAAGGTGTCCGGTCTTTTATGCTTATTGGGGGAGATGACTATAATTTTACGGAGAGTAAAGTGGCAGATATGGTTGCCATGCTGAAAGAAAAGTTTCCTGACTGTTCAGTTGGGTTGTCGCTTGGGCAGAGGAGCGAGAGTGTGTATAGGACATGGTTTGAAGCAGGGGCGTCGAGATATGAGCTTAGTCATGAAACGGCATCGGAAAGCCATTTTAAAAAGATACATCCGGCAGAAATGTCACTTTTGACAAGAAAGCAGTCATTATGGGAACTAAAGATGATCGGTTATCAGGTAGGAAGCGGTTTTATGGTGGGAACACCATATCAGATGGTTGCAGATGTAGTTGAGGATCTGTTGTTTTTAAAAAAGCTGGATCCTCAGATAGTACATATAGTTCCATTTATGCCGACACCACACACGAGATTTGACCATGAGAGAAGTGGAAATGGCGATATGACATTATATCTTATGGCGATAGCAAGGCTTATGCTGCCAAGAGCGATGATAACGGCGGATACGATACTCGACAATGTTTTGCAGGATGGAAGAAAAAGGGCATTTAAAGCAGGGGCCGGCGAAGTAAATGTGGAGCTTTGCAGTGATGACATAAAAGAATATTATAATGTATACAACAAAAAGATAAATCTTAAAAATTTTACCGGTGATGATGTGGGAAGGATGACAGAGCAGATATTAGAATGTGGTTTTGAACCGGGAAAGGATAAAGGGGACTATAAGCCTGTTCCGGAGGAGGAGAGATTATATGGCAGGATACATCGCATTATGCGACCATAACATTGAATGGCAGGAAAAGTTCCTCTTAAAACTTAGTGAACTTGGAATAGGTGCAGTCTGTGTGGAAAATATAGATGAAATAGAAAACTATATGGCGGATAGATTGTTTAGGAGAACCGTGGTATGTTCGCTTGTTGAATTAAATGAATATATGGAAAGATGTAAGAAAAATGGAAAAAGAGGTGAAAGCATATTTGAAAATAATGATGTATTTGTAATATCGGACAAGCGGGATGATGAAGCGGAGATAAATGCTATAAGAGCAGGCTGTGTAGACTTTCAGTTAAGGGAACGAAATATATGTGTTATTTTACAGAGATTTGTTTCACAGCTTGAAAAAAAGATACAGCAGGAAAAAATGATAATAGATATAGAAAATATGTCAGTAAAATATAACGATATTTCGATAACGATAAAGGACAATGAAGCGAAGCTTTTGAGATTATTAGCTGATTCAAAAGAAAAATATATAAGTGTTGAAAAGCTATGTGAAAGCTTGTGGGAAAATTCAGACAAAGAAGCGAGAGTACGGCTTGCTAGTCTTATATACAGACTCAGAAAAAAACTGCCTGATGGTGGAAAATGCATAAGAAGCATTTATGGAAAAGGATATTATCTGTCGAAAAATGAAATATAAAGGTATGTATAAATTAAGCACGACTATTGACCTCAGACATTGAAATTAAATAAAATCATACTTGGAAGCGGGGGAAATATGTATGGAATTTATATTACAGGATGAAATAGAGAATTATGGAACATTTAACCATGAGAAAATATTGCTTGTAGATGATAATGATACAAATATTTTTGTGGTTAAGACAATACTTGAGGACAGGGGACTTACTGTTGATACTGCGCTATGTGGAAGGGAGGGAATTGAAAAGTATCTGTCATCTGATGAGTTTGAGTATAAGATTATTTTTTTAGATATAAATATGTATGATATAGACGGCTATGAAGTTTCACAAAAAATCAGAAATTCAGACAGGGCAGATGCGGCGAGTATACAAATTTATGCGTTGTCTGCAAATATTTTTGCAAAAGACAGGATAAAGGCAAAAGAAGCCGGAATGAACGGATATGTGACAAAGCCAATAATATATAAAACATTATTTATGCTGATAAAGGAGATTTTTGAAGAAGAAAAAAAGAATGAAATAAAAAAAGTGTGTAGACAGGAAACAGGATCAGATAGGAAGAAAGAACTGAAAGATACAGGACAAATGTCTGGAAATGATATAATTGAAAGTATCGGTGAACATTTTATTTTTAATGCACTTAATACTATAAAGGGCTCGGTGATAATGAAATCAGAAAATTCCTGTTCACTTATAAATGATCTTTCTGCATATATGCAGTACAGGTTTAAGACACTTGGCGGAGAGACAATGGCAAGTGTAAAAAAGGAATTATTTTATCTGGAAGCTTATCTGAGACTTGAAAAGGCAAGATTTTCATACATAGATTATGAAATTGGAAGCTTTGATGATGAGACAAAGCAGATGTTTTTACCGTCTATGTCGCTTATTTTTTTAGCGGAAAATGCAATTCATCATGGTCTGCTTGGAAAAGAATATGGCATGGAGGAAAAAGCAGTTGTTAATATAAAGATATTAAATACTAAAGAAAAAACGGCTCTCTGTATAGAAGATAACGGTTTGGGATTTGATATTGCAACAGCGGATTTTTCAAAAAGATTCGGTGGTATCTCATATATATCAGATCTTGTAAAAAAATTATGTGAGGGAGAACTTAAAATAGAGAGCGAAAAGAACAAAGGGACAAAAGTTATGATACTGCTAGGCTAGTTGGAGGAAGATTGATGAGAACGATTGTGGTAGATGACGAAGAGATGGCGCTTGTTTCTTTTATGGAAGAAGCGAAAAATATTAAAGAATTAAATATTACTGGAGTTTTTAACGATGCACAGGAGGCAGTCGGATATGTAAAGGATAATGATGTTGAACTTGCAATACTTGATATAAAAATGAGAGGAATCGATGGGATAAATCTTGGAAATATTTTTAGAGAGATAAATCCTGATATTATGCTTATATACATAACGGGTTATGAAAAGTATGCATACGAGGCGATAAAACTTCATGCAGCAGCATATCTTGTGAAACCATTTTCAAGTGAACAGCTTGAATATGCAGTGGAATCGGCAAGACTGCTATCAAAGAGAAGAAAAAGCAGGATTTATGTAAGAACATTTGGACATTTTGATATATTTGTTGATGAAAATCCTATTATGTTTAAAAGTAACAAAGCAAAAGAACTTCTGGCATTACTTGTTGACAGGAGAGGTGGTACGGTTACGACGGATCAGATAATAGGTACTTTATGGGAAGAAAGACCTAATGATTCATATACACAGAATCTGTGCAGTAAGATTGGAAAGACACTTGAAAAAGAACTTAAAGAAAATAATATTGGGGACATTCTTGTATCTGCACGAGGTATAAAAAGGGTAAATACTTCACTGTTTAAGTGCGACCTTTATGATCTGCTTGACGGGGATGAAAGGGTAGCAGAAAAATTTTTAGGAGAGTATATGCTTGATTATAGCTGGGCAGAGGAAAGAATGGCACTGCTTGCCAAATATATTTAGCATAATTCCATTTCAATTCCTTTTTAAATACATAAGTATTCCTTTTTGATATGTATAATTGTATTTGAAAGAAGCACAAAAAGTATATTTTTGTAAAAAATATGACTATTTTGTTTAATAGAGTTGTGGGAGTCTTTTGATAAAGTGGGTAGAGGAAAAGTATATCGAAAAGGAGAGAAAAGCCATGAGGGATACGGAATTAAAAGTGATTATAGCGGACAGTAACGTACAGGAAAGGGAGAGTAAACAGCTTTCTATGGAAGCAAAGGGGATGGAAGTTATACTGTCAACGGGGGATGGAAATAAGGTGCTTAAAACAATCAGTGAGGAAAAAGCAGACATCATAGTGATGGATATGGTCTTATCCGGGGTGGATGGAATCGGAATATTGGAAGAATGTCGTAATATGTCCGTAAAAAAGCCTATTTTTATTATTCAGACAGCTTTGAGAATGGAAAATCTGGTGGAGCAGGCCATAAAGTGCGGGGCTGATTATTATATGATGAAACCGGTGTCTAATCAGATGCTTATATCAAGGGTATTACAGCTTGTAAATAAAAGATATTTAAGAGAAAATAATGAATACTCAAAAAATATTTTTCACAATAATGTTAGAGAATTTGAAGCAGTAAAATCAATAAATAGTGCATGTTCAGGAAATCTTGAACTTGATGTGACAAATCTTTTATTGGAGATAGGGATACCGGCTCATATAAAGGGATATCAGTATATAAGAGAGGGGATAATGCTTGCATTTTATGATAAGAATATGCTTCATTATATAACAAAATGTCTGTATCCTACAATTGCAAAAAAGTATAAGACAACCTCCAGCAGTGTGGAGAGAACGATAAGACATGCGATAGAAGTGGCGTTTAGAAGGGGGAATATAAAGATATTGGAGGAAATATTCAGCAACACGATAAACTCAAGAAAAGCCAAACCGACAAATTCAGAATTTATCGCACTTCTTGCTGACAAGTTAAGATTGGAGTACTGTGCACGCAATGCATCCTGAGTATTTTGAATAAATATGCATATAACATGAATAATTAAAGACTGAAAAACTTGACGATTTACTGTACTTTGATGTAGAATTATGAGAAAAAGTGAATGGAGGTGCCATAATGGATAATGAATCTATGATGGCTTTAAGTAAACAGCTTGAAGTTGAGTTTGATGGTCTTGTTGAAAATTGTTTGGTTTCGGGAGCGATAGATCTGAATTTATATCAGGAATATGATGTAAAAAGAGGACTTAGAGACAGTTCAGGAAAGGGTGTATTGACGGGACTTACGGAGATTTCGGATGTTACCGGTTATGATATTGTAAATGGTGTTAAAGAGCCAGCCGATGGTAAACTTTACTATCAGGGGTATGATGTAAAGAACCTTGTCGGATCCGGTATCAAGAAGAAATTTGCATTTGAGGAGACAACATATCTTCTTTTATTTGGTAAGCTTCCTACAGCAGAACAGTTAGAGGTATTTATAGAAATAGTTGGAAGTCTTCAGGAATTGTCAGGACAGTTTGTAAGAGATGTTATTATGAAAGCACCTAGTGCAAATCTTATGAACGGACTTCAGAAGAGCGTTCTTACATTATATTCGTATGACAGCAACCCTGATGACATTTCTATACCAAATGTGTTAAGACAGTCACTTCAGCTTATTGCAAAACTTCCATTGATCGCAGTATACAATTATCATGCTTACAGACATTTCAATTTCCTTGAAAGTCTTGTTATCAAGCCTCCAATAAAAGGATTGTCTACAGCAGAAAACATTCTCCAGATGTTAAGACCTGATGGAAAATATACGGAGCTTGAGGCGAGAGTACTTGATGCAGCACTTGTTCTTCATGCTGAGCATGGTGGTGGTAACAACTCGACATTTACAAATCATGTCGTAACATCATCAGGAACAGATACATATTCGGCAGTTGCAGCATCTATCGCATCACTTAAAGGACCTCGACACGGTGGTGCCAACTTAAAGGTTCAGCAGATGTTTGCTGATATAAAGGAAAAGGTAAGTGACACAAGGGACGATTCACAGATTGAGGATTATCTTAAGAAAGTTCTTAAAGGTGAAGAGTTTGACGGTTCAGGACTTATCTATGGTATGGGACATGCCGTATATACTATATCAGATCCAAGAGAGCTTATATTAAAGAGTTTTGCTGAGAAGCTTGCCAAAGAAAAAGGAATGGAGGATGAATTCTTACTTCATGATTCAGTAGAGAGAATCGCGGCTGAGCTTATCATGGCAAGAAGACATGTTATCAAACCTGTATGTGCAAATGTAGACTTTTACAGTGGTCTTATCTACACGATGCTTGGAATACCGGAGGAGTTATTCACACCGTTATTCGCACTTTCAAGAATCGCTGGATGGAGTGCACACAGACTTGAAGAACTTGTAAACAAAGAAAAGATAATAAGACCTGCATACAAATATGTTGGTCATCATAAAGAGTATGTTGAGTTAGAAGAAAGAAAATAAATCCGCATATATATTTTAGAGTCAAGCGGATATTCGCAATCCGCTTTGCTACTTGCTCATAACACTATTAGCTGC
>NZ_JAHLQE010000143.1 GCF_018918235.1 Eubacterium sp. MSJ-13 | reverse complement strand
AGCAGCTAATAGTGTTATGAGCAAGTAGCAAAGCGGATTGCGAATATCCGCTTGACAATCTATTTTGAAACAGATGCCACTATCTGCATCTTTCCTTCAAGTTCGATTGCATCGCACTCGCTTGTCACTACGAAATGGCTTCCCTTTCTTATCTCACATCCATTTATCTTCCCACTGCCTTCTACTACAGTCATAAGTATAAAATCTGCGTCCTGTGTAAATTCCATATTGTCATTTACATTTATTTTGAACACTTTATAATATTCACAGTCAATAAACTGCTGTATGCTATTCTTATCATCTGAAAACTTTTCTTCAATAATACTGTCATCTGCTGATTTTGCAGGTACATTTATCACATCAAAACTTTGTTTTATATGAAGAGGTCTAAGCTTTCCATTGCTTAATCTGTCATAATCATAAACTCTGTATGTGATATCACTGTTCTGCTGTGTCTCAAGAATAAGTGTTCCACCTTTTATCGCATGGACAGTTCCAGGATCTATCTGTAAAAAGTCTCCCTTTTTAATAGGAATCTCTCTTATAAAATTATTCCAGCGTTTTTCATTTACCATGTCTTCAAGTTCTTCTTTTGTCTTTGCATTGTGACCGATAACTATCTTTTCATCTTCTTTGCAATCAAGAATATACCAACATTCCATTTTTCCAAATGAACCATTCTCATGTTCTTTTGCATATGTATCATCTGGATGAACCTGAATACTAAGGTCATTTTTCGCATCTATAATCTTGACAAGAAGAGGAAATCTCACACCTTTCGCATTTCCAAAAAGTTCTCTGTGCTCATCCCAGAGTTTAGAGAGTTTTTCTCCCTTAAATTCTCCGTTTGTAACAGTACAATCACCATTCTGATGTGCCGCTATTCCCCAGCACTCTCCTATGTCATCACCCTCAACATCATATCCAAAGTCATTGTGTAACCTTGTTCCACCCCATACATTATGTGTAAATACCGGCTCTAAAAATAATATATCCTGTTTCATTCTGCACCTCATTTCTACACATTATCTTCCACGAAATACGAGCAACATAATGTGATTTCTTTATATTTTTCCTGTTTTTAGGCGCACTTAATACACCCCCGGAACACCGGGGATGTTTTAAATGCGATTATTCAGTTATCTGTTTTGTGATTTTCTGTGAATTATTGAATCTTTTCTGAATTTTATATATTAAATCTTAAATATGAAAGTTAAAGTCCTGATACTGTTATCTACGACCTATCTCTGTATCCTGCTCAGTCACCTTACTGTTTTTCTTGATATAATCAACTATCTCATCAAGTTTTGTAAATGCAAGTCCTACATAGCTGTCCGCTGCACCGTAATATACTGCTATCTTTCCTGTCTCACTGTCATGGATAGTTGCACATGGGAAGCATACATTTGGCACAAAACCTCTCTCCTCATACCATTCTTCCGGTGTGAGAAGGAAATTTTCACAACGATACTTAACGATTGACGGATTGTCGATATCAAGTATAGCTCCACCGATAGAATATACATAACCATTACATGTTCCACTTACACCGTGGTAGAATAAGAGCCATCCTTCGCTCGTTTCTATAGGAGCAGCTCCTCCACCAATCTTGAGTGACTGCCACCACTCTGAACCTTTACCCATTACATGACGGTGTTTTCCCCAATATGTAAGGTCAGGGCTCTCACTTATGAAGATGTCTCCAAATGGTGTATGACCGCTGTCTGATGGTCTTGAGAGAAGCATGAAGTTTCCATTTATCTTTCTTGGGAACAATACTGCATTTCTGTTAAATGGAAGGAATGGATTTTCAATTCTTGTAAATGTCTTAAAATCTTTTGTCTTTGCCATTCCTATTGCTGCACCATAAAAATCCTGACACCAGATTATATAGTATGTATCTTCAACTTTTACAAGCCTTGGGTCATACGCATATACAGGCATAAATGGTTCGCCATTCTCATCGACGAAATCAATCTTATCTTTTTCAAAATCCCAATGTATAGCATCCTTACTTCTTCCAAGATAAATATATGGAACTCCGTTTGTCTGCTCTCCACGGAATACTCCGATAAACTCACCTTCATATGGAATTACGGCACTGTTAAAGATTCTCGCAACTCCCTCAACCGGATTTCTTCCTATTATAGGGTTTTCTGTATATCTCCATATAGGAGCACCTTTAAGTCCTTCCGGCTTATCCTGCCAAGGAACATTCTTCACAGCCGGACTGATCATTTTTATTTCTGACATAAGCTTATCCTCCTGATTTTTGTAGTATTACTTCTTATTTAATATATCAAGGTTCTTTTTTATCATTTCACATCTCTGTGCGACACATTCTACCGAACGCCCCGGATCCTGTGGTGTGTTAAATACATAGTCCACAAGTCTATCTATTGTAGTTGTTGCCACATGAAGTCTTGTATCACTTGAAGCATAATATATAAATACTTCATTATTCTCATTTACGATTGCTCCATTTGTAAACACAACATTTGAAACATCTCCAACACGCTCATCACCTCTTGGTCCGATAAGCATACCTGAAGGTTCAGCAATGACTTTTCCAGGATCATCAAGTGCTGTTGCAAATGCATATATGACATATCTAAGACCTGCCGCTGTATTTCTTACACCATGTGCGATATGAATCCAGCCTTTGTCAGTCTTGATAGGTGTTGCACCTGCTCCATTCTTAGCTTCAGTGATCGTATGATATTTTCTAAGGCTTGTCATACGCTCCTCATCAATAACTGCATGACAGATATCGTCGCAGAGTCCAAAGCCTATTCCTCCGCCTGAGCCTGTATCAATAAAGTCATCCATCGGTCTTGTGTAGAATGCATATTTTCCATCTACAAATTCAGGATGAAGAACAACATTTCTCTGCTGTGGTGAACGAAGTGTTTTAAGATTGTCAAGACGCTCCCAGTGTTTAAGATCTTTTGTTCTTACTATTCCTGCCTCAGCTACTGCTGCCGAAAGATCATTTACACTCTTGTCTTTACTCTCTGAACAAAAGACTCCATATATATATCCGTCCTCATGCTTTGTAAGACGCATATCATATACATTAGTCTCATCCTTGCATGTGTCATCAAGTAAAATAGGATAATCCCAAAATCTGAATCCATCTATTCCATTGTCACTCTCTGCAACTCCAAAGAATGATTTTCTATCATTTCCCTCTATTCTTGCTATAAGATAATACTTTCCATTCAACATGATAGCACCTGAATTCATAACGGCGTTAACGCCAAGACGCTCCATGAAATAAGGATTTGTCTTTTCATCAAGGTCATATCTCCATGTAAGCGGAATATGTTCTCTCGTAAGAACAGGATACTCATATCTGTCATATATACCATTGTAAAAATCTGTTTTAAAATTTTTTCTTGACAGAATCTTCTCCTGTTTATTTAATTCAATCGCATATCTCTCATGCATATTTCTTCCTCCTGCTGCTATTCTTTCCTATTTAAATATATAACTTTTAATCATATCTTTTAGAAATCTTTATAGTATTTTTGAGAACATTTATCGGATCGCAAGCCTACGAAATCCTCTCAATCATCTCAATACACATTCTTCCATTATGATATGGACATTTCCACGGTTCTACTATTGGTTCTGTCTCAACAGGTGTTCCATCATGTCTTACATACCAGAACCATTCTGAACCCTCTCTGTCATCTATAATGTATTTCTTTGTGTATTCCCATATATTAAATACTGCATCAAGATATTCTTTTCTGTCAGTATCTTTAGTATATGCATTGAAAAATCCAACTATTGATTCTGCCTGAATCCACCATATCCTGTTTTCATTGACAACCCCTCTGTCACATTCATTTGCGACAGAGTGACCATCATATGCGGTCTCATATGTTTTTTTAACAAGTTCTTTTGTTATCTTATCCATTCTTTCTTTAGCAGATGCATCTCCTACTACCTCTGTACATCTGTCCATAAGCCATGATGTCTCAATATCGTGGCCATAAGAATGAAGATCAATTATTGAATTATAGTTTGCATCAAAAAATACTTCCTGTCTCTTTAAATCGGGATTATATATTTTTGTCTCAAACAGGTTCATTATCCACATAAGCCTGTTTTTAACTTTTTCATCTTTTGATACACGATACAACTCTGTGTACGCTTCAAGTACATGTAAA
This sequence comes from Eubacterium sp. MSJ-13, assembly GCF_018918235.1. Taxonomy (GTDB): domain Bacteria; phylum Bacillota; class Clostridia; order Lachnospirales; family Lachnospiraceae; genus Butyribacter. Next base: position 38,784 of record NZ_JAHLQE010000143.1, on the reverse strand, counting down.
AGTGTATTCATTGTCTTATCCGCTATCACACCGTTTTCAGACAGCTTGTCATTTTCCTCTAAAATGAATTCTCTTGTAAATGCTTCAAGATAACCAACATCATCCATGCACTTTGATTCGATAAGTTCAAACAACTCCATAGCTGTTTTAAGAGCTTCCTCATCTTTTGAAGCATCGTAATATGTTGAAAGTGCATATATAGAAAACGCCTGATTGTAAGTATGTTTTGTCGTGTCTTTTGGTGTTCCGTCATAATTTAACGACCAGAAAACGCCCCCATTTTCTCTGTCAATACACTTATCTCTCAAAAACTCATATCCGTGTTTTGCTTCATCAAGAAGTTTTTCATCTCCAAGAAGCAGATATGCTCTTGCAAAAAACCATGTGATCCTGCTGTTTAAAATACATCCTTTTTCTGCTTTTTTATTAAGATTCAGATCAAAATCAAGCCATCCATAATATCCGCCATACTCATCATCACGGAGTTTTTCCCAAAATGGAATTATATGATCTGTAAGTTCATTTTTAATTTCGCTCTTTAACTCGGAAACTTTCATGATCTCCCTCCTTCAAATCTGCACTTTAGCCTTTAACCGCACCTGCTGTTATACCACTGTAAATATGTTTCTGACAGCATATAAATACAAGAAGTGCTGGAAGAAGTGATATGATAACACCTGCACAGATAAGATTATACTGGCTTCCCATAGGTCCTACGAATGTATAAAGTGAAATAGCCATTGTCTTTAACTCATCTTTCTGGAGATAAAGATTTGCTGAGTAGTATTCGTTGTATACACCAACACCTTTTAATATACATGATGTTATGATTGCCGGTTTCAAAAGAGGAAGCATTATCTTCCAATATATCTGCCAGTATGAAGCACCATCGATGATAGCTGACTCATCAAGCGATATTGGAATATTTTCCATATACTGAATGAAGATATAAATTGAAATGATATCTGTTCCACATGACATTATGATGTAACCATAGAGGTGATTTATAAGTCCAAGATCACCCATGATGTTATATACAGTTACCTGCATTGCAACTGCTGGAAGCAGTGATGCAAATAAAAACAGGTTTCTGATAAGTCCATTTCCTGGAAATTTGAATCTGTTAAGCACATATGCGAGCTGTGTTCCCACCACAACCGATATAGCTAAAACACATACCATAACTATTACGGAATTCAAAAATGCGCGTCCCATATTTGCCGTTTTAAATGCAGTTATAAAATTATCAAAATTCAGGAAACTTTTTGGAAGTGTCATTACACTTGTCGTGTCATATTCTTCCTTTGTCTTAAATGCCGTGATAACACATGACACAAGAGGTATTACAGCGCAAAGTGAGAAAAATATAAGTGAAGCATATTCAACTATTGTCCATATTATCTGCCCAGGAGTATAATGTTTTCTTCTCTTTTTTGTATTAGCCATGTCATGCAACCCCCTTTGCCATCTTCTTTTTGTTCTCTTTTTCAAGTTTTTTCTTAGCTTTCTTAGCTGCGTATGTTTCATCCTCCGAATCCGCATCTCTGAATACAAACTTGAAGAACAGATTTTGTAAAATCGTACATACAAAGATTATCATCAACAGTACAACCGCCATTGCCGATGCAAGGCCGACCTTCTGGCTTGTATGTGCTATCTTATTCATGATTACGAAATATGTACCTGTTCCATTTGCACCTGTTGTGATAACAAATGGCTGTTCAAATGCACTAAGTGAACCTGTTATAGCAAGTATTACATTAAGTGTTACGATTGTTTTTATACTTGGAAGTATAATATTTTTAAACTGATGGAACTTATTTGCCCCATCAAGCTGTGCAGCTTCATAAAGTTCCGCATCTACCGACATGATAGCACCGATAAAGAGAACCATCTCCTGTCCGAAGAATCTCCATACTGAAGTTGCAACAAGCGACCAGTTATTAACTTTCTGATCCATCAACCAATACGGCAGATGATTCAGGTCAAAACCACACCACTGTAAGATAGTATCAAATACATATCCTCTTGTGTAGAAGAACTTAAAAATGAAACCGATAGCGATACCATTTATAAGATAAGGGAAAAACATAAGTCCCTTGAAGATGTTTCCACCTTTAACCTTGAAACTAAGGATTGTTGCAAGATATAAAGCTAATATAATCTGTACGATTGCACCAGCCATATAATACAAACTCAGTTTCAAAGCACTGAAACAATCGCTTCGGCTGAAAACAGCCCTATAATTGTCAAGTCCTACAAATTGTCTCTTGTCAACCGGTGTTGAATATTTCATTTTGTAGAAGCTGAATTTTACCATCTCTCCAAACGGAAGATATGTAAACACGAACAACAAAGTAAGCGGTATAGCCATAAATGCAATACATATCAACGCCTGCTGTCCTTTTCGGCTTTTAAGCCATTTCATAAATCCGGTTTTTTTCTTTTTTTCAATAGCTGTACTCATACAAGCATCATCCTCCATCTCCATGTGCAGTGTATCCATATATCAAAGATACACTGCACTTGTTTCAAGGAATGCAGACTAATAAATTAGTCTGTCACCTCAATTCCGTTAGCATCCTGAGCGTCGCTCCATTTCTGGTTCCACTCTTTCATAATGTCATCAAACTTCTTGTCTCCCTTAGCTGCGCTCTCAATGATAGCCTGAATCTTATCATTACCAGAGTTGTTGATATTAAGCTCTGACTCTGAGTTCATGTCGTTAAGATAATCTTCCTCACCTTTAACTGCTGGCTCATCTTCTACAAGTGAAACATTGTCAAATGCAAGTTTTGTTTCTGTGCTTCCTGCAACAACTGGAAGACCACCTTCGTTGTAGCAGTATCCTGACTTCTCTGTAAGCCATTTAACAAAGATCATTGCTGCTTCTTTCTCATCGTCTGTTGCATTTACATTGATACCATAGCTGTAATCAGCTCCTGATGATGCATACTGTTTTCCGTCAATTGAGATTGGGAACGGCATATATCCGATATCATCACCATGTTTTCCTGCTGCTGCCATCTGTGGATAAGCCCATGAACCAAGTACCATACATCCGATCTTTCCATCGTTGATCTTAACTTTGCAGCCTTCCCAGTCAGTTGTTGAGTAATCTTCTTCTGTAAGACCTTTGTTTACTGCATCATATAAGATCTTATATACTGAATAAGCATGTGTATCATCACCATAATCCTTGAATGGATCTTTTGTATGAACAAGTTTCTGGTTCATATATGTATTGTCACCTGTTGCATTGATTCCGATATAAGCATCCCATTCACCCATTGTCCAGCCTGCTGCATAGTTTGTATAAAGAGGAGTAGCATCTGTCTTATCTTTAATCTTCTGTAATGCATCGATGAATTCTTCAGGTGTCTTTGGAATCTCTTTAATTCCTGCCTCTTTAAATACTTTCTTGTTGTAAACAATACCCTGTGTAGTTGCAAGTGAAGCCACACCGTAAACCTCTCCGTCATACTCCCATGTATTTGAGTAATTTACCAGTTTCTTCATATCATCAAGTTTTCCGTATGAAATGAAGTATGTACTCAGATCAGATTTATCAATTGATGGGATTCCCATGATCGTTTCATAATCACCTGACTGAAGATGTGTAAGTGCATCATCTGCATAGTTTGTATCTGTCTTGATCTTAACTGTGATATTAGGATACATTTTATTGAAATCAGCAAGATACTGTTTCCATGTTGTTCCATTGTATTTATCTGAGTCAAGATCTGTTCTGTTATTAAACATTGTGATCGTTGTTTTAAGATCTTTTCCTGTCTCTCCAAGTTTTACGCTTTCATATGTAATAGCGCCCTTCTCATTTGATGATGAACTGCTGTCCTTAGAAGATGATGAATCTTTTTTAGAACCACATCCTGCCATACTACCTACTACAAGTGCTCCAGTAACGGCTACCGCCAGTGCTTTTTTTAATCTCATATTTTTTTCCTCCATTAAAATATTTTAGTTTTTCTTTAATTTCTTTTAACCTCTCGTTTAGGTTAAATTAACTATATAACATCATGTTTATTTAGTCATCACCCAATCTTGTTTTTTATCACTTAATCTTGCATTTTTTATCTTTTTGAACATTTTTCATAAATTAAGCATACAATTTTTGTGCAGTTTTTACAATGTATTTTATCACTTTATAAGTTAATCTCACTATGTTACTCTTTCGATTTCACTATTATAAGCCTTTATTATTGATTTTTTTAAGAAAACATCTTATATTATATTTAAGTAAAATATTAATAAAATTATAAGGAGAAAACTAAAATGGTCAATGTTTTTAAAGATAAAATAGATGCCGGCACAGATAGTATAAATGCAATAACTTCTTTCACTGATTCTTTTCATTATATCAGCGATACTTTCAGCAACAACGAAGATATGACAAAGCTTTTGGCAAAATCGTACTTTCATTTTACGGCTGATAATTACCTTAATTTTTCAGGTATACAATATTGTTCTATTATCTATATACAAAAGGGTAATATCAGTATTGCCTGTAACGGACATCTGTTTAGCCTTGAAAAAGGCAGTATAGCTATAATCCCGTCTGAAATCTCCTTTAAATTGCATACTACATCCACAGACTCATATGGATATTTTCTTATTTTAAATGGAAAATCAATTAATTTTTACTTAAATAAGCTTAATATCAAAGAAATATACGCACAAAAATTAAATCCATCCTCAAACATTGGCGAACTCACTGAAAGTATATATAAGCACGCTGAAAATGACGCAGAACTTATCATGATATATTATTCAAATAAATTAAACGAAATATTTTACGAATTATGCAGACTAGCCGAAAACAATAATGAGTACAATACAGATAAGCATATCCCATCATATATAAAAGAAATAAAAAAATTATTTGACACTGAATATCACAAGGACTATTCTCTTGATTTTTTTGAGGAATTTTTTAATAAAAATAAATACAGGATAAGCCGTGAATTTTCTTCTGCTTACAGCATCCCGCCTTTTCAATATCTGAATAAAGTCCGTATAAACGAAGCCAAAAAGCTGCTGCTCAATTCAGAACTCAATATAAGAGAGATTGGTTATGAAGTCGGCATAAAAAACACTAACCATTTTATAAACCTATTTAAAAAAGAAACAGGTACAACTCCGCTTTCATTCCGCAAAGATGCACCTGATTTCCTTAAAAATAACTGATATTTATTTTAATTTGCATAAGGTATACTTTTACCTATTGTTTTAACGCTCTCACGCTCTATTATCTTACCCTGTATAGAAAACACACCTGCAGAGTACAATGCGTTCTGCATTTTGTGAAGCATAATGTGAACAGCTCTTTTAGCCATCTCACCTATATTTATCTCATATGTCGTTATTCCTATATCTGCTTCCTGGTCGTATTCAAAATTGTCAAAGCCAACAACCGAAACATCGTCAGGAACTGAGTATCCTGCTTCTTCAAGCTTTCTTATAATAAGGCTTGCTGCTTTATCACAGTTACAGAAAAATGCAGTAGGAACTTCGTCAGGCAAAATAAATTGTTTATCATAATCCATTTTTCCATATATACTGTCTCGGTCATCTATGAGCCAGTCTTCCCTATACATAATGCCTCTCTCCATAAGAGCCTTAAGATAACCAAAAAATCTGTCATCAATACTTGGTGTCATAAGTCTTGTACCTACAAAACCAATCTTTTTGTGTCCTCTGTCAAGAAGATAATTTGTCATGTTGTATCCGCCATAAAGGTTGTTGCTTACAACATAATCTCCGGATTCATCACCTGTTGTCGTATCAAAATAAAGAACCGGGAAATCCTTTGTCCAGCCGATAATAGATTCCATGTACCTTTTTCCAAAAGCACCCATTACGATTATCCCATCAACTTTGTTTTCCGAGAGAAGTATAGGCATAACACAACCATTCTCCTGCGAATACTCAACAATCTCAATCATGGTAAAACACCTTTTTTTGATTGCCCGCTGCGATATCTCCTGATATATGTTCCAATAAAAAGACTGTTTCTCTACAATATATCTCTCTGCAACGATAACGCCAAGATTAAAGCTTCTACTAGTCTCTTTTTCCTTGTTTTGTACTCTTTTGACATAACCCATTTCGTCAGCAAGTGTAACTATCCGCTCTCTCAATTCATCGCTCATACCCTTCTGACCTGATAAAGCCTTTGAGACCGTAACTGTACTAACACCAATTTTTGCGGCAATATCAGATAATTTTACTGCTTTTGCCATATTTCTTTCCTCCAATTGCTATGATTTTACTTTAAGTCCTTCCATAACGCCTCCGAGCAAATATGATGATACATATGCAACAGATGAGCCTCCAAATATCAATATTACAGCCGCAAATCTTGATATTACTTCTGGCAGAAAGAAAAACAAAACCGGTATACAGATATTTACTGCAAGAACAAGTATGCTCAATGGAAGATTGCAGACCACGAGCTTTAAAGCTGCAATAAAATAACCCTTTATCGTATTCTCAAATATGGCAGCAAGTTCAAATGTATATATAAAAACCATTACTCCAAGAACAAGTAATGTAACACATCCCCCGTACATAACAGCACTTAATCCTCCAGCAGCTTTATGTAAAAGATACATGTCAAATACAAGAATCCCGAAAAACAGCCAACATGCAAGTGATAAGAACATTCCATTCTTAAAATTTTCCTTAAATGCTTTAATATAGGTCCTTACGATGCCTTCCTCTGTATCTGAACGCATCTTCTCGATTACAGTAAACAATGCAACAGTTGACGGACCTATAGTTACCAGAAAAATACTCGTGAGCAGCCAGATTATATTCAAAACTGCAAGATCACATATCTTTGTAAGTATTCGTGCTATCTTATTATCAGGATTTAAAATTTCTTTCATATCTGCAGCCATTTTCATGCCTCCTCTGTAAGCACATGAACATATTAACTTTTACTTAAAAAATACCATAATTTAAGTAACCTGTCAACAATTCACGAATCAACTACCTATCTTTTCTATATGGAATAACTCCGCCTGAAAATCTCCCCAAGGTCTTTTAATGATAAAACCGCCGTTCATAAGAGCATCAGCATCATATACTTTTCCGTCTAGCTTATACTTTGCATCAACATCAAGACCTTTAAGCTTAACTCTTCTGCTGTGCATATTTGCCTGTGCGATAACCTGAACAAATACAAGCACTGCCTCCTTTTTGTCTTTTGATACTATCTCATAACAGTCAAAATAATGATTTGTCTGGTATGAAGCTATACGGTAATAGTCACCACTCTGGATAAGTGGACAATATTTTTTGTAGGTCTCAACCTGTGAAGCTATCATGTCTTTATCTTCATCAGGTATCTTTGTCACATCAAGTTCATAGCCGAAAGTTCCAGCCATGGCTACTATTCCCCTCGTTTTAAACGGAGTAACCCTTCCGACTGTATGATTAGGGCAGTCAGAAACATGTGCTCCTATAACTGAAAGCGGATACATAAGTGCTGTGCTTTCCTGAATCGCAAGTCTTTCTATTGCATCAGTGTCATCAGAGCACCATATCTGTGGACTGAAATAGAGCATTCCCGGATCAAATCTCGCACCACCGCTTGAACAGTTTTCAAGAAGAAGATATGGAAATTCTTTTAAAAGTCTTCCCTGAAGCTCATAGACTGCAAGTGTATGTCTGTGCATTATCTCACCCTGTCTGTCATCATCAAGAACACAGCTTCCTATATCAGTAAGCGGACGGTTCATATCCCACTTTACATACTCAATATTTGCTGAGCGCAGAACAGAAGCAACCGATTCATAAACATAATCTATAACTTCCCTTCGGCTAAGGTCAAGCACAAGCTGGTTCCTGACCTGTCCAGGCTCTCTTCCCTCAATATGTAAAGCCCAGTCAGGATGCTTTTTATAAAGCTCAGATTCCGGTGATATCATCTCCGGCTCAAACCATATTCCAAACTTCATTCCAAGAGAATTTACATTATCGACCAGCTTTTTCAAGCCACCCTTTAACTTGTTCTCATTTACAAACCAGTCACCGAGACTTGTCTTATCATCATTTCTGTTTCCAAACCAGCCGTCATCCATAACAAGCATCTCTATTCCATGTTTTGATGCTTCTTTTGCGATATTGAACAGCTTTTCTTCATCAAAGTTAAAATATGTGCCTTCCCAGTTGTTTATAAGTACAGGTCTTTCACTGTAAACCCATGATTTTCTTATAAGATGTTCTCTATACAGGTCATGGAATGTAGAAGTCATTTTATCAAGACCGGCATCAGAATATACCATAACAACCTCAGGTGCAGTAAACTTATCCGAAGCCTCAAGTTTCCAGCAGAATCCATTTGGATTTATTCCCATTGCAAAGCGCTGTGAATCAAACTGACTTTTTTCTACAAATGAGACAAAATTTCCTGAATATACAAAATTCATCGCATAAACATCACCTGTCTCCTGTGTCGCACCTTCTGACACAACAGCCATAAACGGATGCTCCTGATGGCTTGATATTCCTCTTGATGACTCGACACTGTGATATCCAAATCCCACTCTCTGTCTGTCAATCCTTCTCTCTCTCGCCCATGAACCGCGAAGTGTTATATACTCATGTGGTTCATATCCAAGTTCAAGACACGCAGATAAGACTTTCTCAAGATATAATGGTTTATCTCCGTAATTTGATACAACAACGCTTCTTGTGACAGCATCATTTCCCTCAAAAACAGAATATCTAAGTTCAACCTGTAGTTTTAAAACATCATCTTTTAATATGATGCACAATGTCTGGGCATCATCACCGAATGTAGAAGGAAGTCCCTCAAGTTCAGGTTTTCCATCAATGATCTTATATGAGTCGTAAAAAAGCTCCACGCCATATTTTCCGATGTTCTGAGAAACTTCTATACAGCTCTGTCTGAAATCTCCCATGCCCGATGTAGGATATTCCATAGGAATCCTGTCAAGGAATGATGATTTCTCACCTTTGTTCATATGAATATCTGAAAGATACTCCTCGTCCATATCGAGCAGATATGCAAGATGCGTACCTGCAAGTTTCTTTCCATAATAAATATGCACAAGATATTTTTCATCTACTATTCCCATTACATAACTTGTATTTTCAGTGTCAATTTTAAATATTTTCTCTTTCTCGTCAAAGATTATCATAGCAATCTCCTTCTTATTTTTGTTATATTATACTAAATCTGCCTTGATATCTTCAAGTTTTTTCTCAGCATCTTCGATACTCTCACCCTTTACGCCATAGTAGAATTTAATCTTAGGTTCTGTTCCTGAAGGGCGTACACAGCACCATGCATTATTTTCAAGCTCATAATATAATACATTTGATTTTGGAAGTCCTGTCGGAGTTTTCTCGCCCGTAACCATATCTTTAACTTCATCTGTAAGATAATCGCGCATTTTAAGTACCTTAAAACCACCCATGACTGCTGCCGGATTTTCTCTTTTTTCACGCATCATATTTTCAATCTGCTCAGCACCGTCTATACCTTTCTTAGTAATAGTAGAAAGCCCCTCTTTATAATAGCCGTACTCTTTGTACATATCCTGCATCGCATCGCAGAGTGTCATACCTTTAAGTTTGTAATATGCTGCAACCTCACAGAGCATCATAACAGCGACACACGCATCTTTATCTCTCGCATATGTTCCGGCAAGACAGCCATAACTTTCTTCCATACCAAATATATATTCATATGTATTATTCTGCTCAAAAAGTTTTATCTGCTCTCCGATAAACTTAAATCCTGTAAGCACCTCAATGAGTTTAACATTATATTTCTGTGCTATGGCTTTGAGCATATCCGTTGTAACGATAGTCTCAACTATAGCTGCATTTTCAGGAAGTTCACCCTTTTCCTTCTTTTCTCTCAATATATACTCTGCAATAAGTGCACCAGACATATTTCCTGTAAAGCTTATATACTCTCCTGTCTTTTCATCCTTAGCATAAACTCCAAGTCTGTCTGCATCCGGGTCTGTGGCAAGAACGATATCTGCATCCTTTTCTTTTGCAAGTTCAAGTGCAAGTGTCCACGCCTTGCTGTCCTCAGGGTTAGGATAAGCAACTGTCGGGAAGTTTCCGTCCGGTTTTTCCTGTTCTTCTACAACATATACATTTTCAAATCCAAGTTCCTTTAAAACTCTTCTTACCGGAATGTTTCCTGTTCCATGAAGCGGAGTATAAACTATCTTTATATTCTTTGCTACTTTTGTGATTGCCTCAGGATGAATGTTCTGTTTTTTAAGTTCAGCAATGTATGCGTCATCTATATCTTTTCCTATTACTTTTATAAATCCATCTGAAACTGCTTTGTCATAAGACATAGTCTTCATCTGTTCGTAGTCATTAACCTTGGCAACTTCTGCGAGGATATTCTTGTCGTGAGGTGGAGTTATCTGTGCACCATCCTCCCAATATACTTTATATCCATTATATTCTCTTGGATTATGACTTGCAGTTATCACGATACCTGCTATACATCCAAGTTTTCTTACTGAAAATGAAAGTTCAGGTGTCGGTCTTAATGACTCAAATAGATATACCTTTATTCCATTTGCACTAAGGCATGTAGCTGCTTCCTTTGCAAACTCAGGAGACATTATCCTTGAATCAAAAGCTATCGCAACTCCCTTGTCCTGACCGTTCTGACTTATGATATAATTTGCAAGTCCCTGCGTAGCCTGTCTTACAGTGTATATGTTCATCCTGTTTGTTCCTGCACCGATAACGCCTCTGAGTCCGCCTGTTCCAAACTCAAGTCTGCGGTAAAATCTGTCTTTTATCTCTTCCTCGTCATCTTTTATCGCAAGAAGCTCTTTTTTTGTTTCCTCGTCAAAATACTCATCTGTACACCATTTTTCATATTCTTTTTTAAAATCCATTTCTTCCCCCGTTTCCGCAAAATATGACATAAATCTATTTTGCTTTTTGTGTTGTAAAGCTGCTTTTTTAAGCACCTTAAAAATGTTTGTTCTTACTGATTTTAATTCATTTACTAACGTCTGAATTTACTTAAATTTTCTCATACTATTGCTTAATTGTCAAGATATTTAAGTAATTTTTAACCAATTTTATTTACTTGTCACAGCTTTAAACAAATACAAACAAATGCCATATAAGCTATCGTTGCACATGCTTATATGGCATTTAAAAAGTATAGGAAATTTTTATATAGTCAGACAGATTTATTATCTGTCATAACCAGCTTTATGATATATTATTTTAGTTGTTCTTCTTAGACTTGATGACCACACCAACACCAATTGCTGCCACAACAACAACTGCTATAACAATCGGTACAACCGGTGCTCCTGAGCCGTCACTCTCTGATGATGAATCTGAAGCTGAACTTGAAGCACTGCTGCTGTCTGCCGCCTGTGTAGGTTCAGGTGTTGCTTCTACTGCATCAGGATTATCATAGTTGAATCCTGAAACTGTAAATGTAATTTCTACATTTTCATCAGTAGTACCTTTAAGTAATTCATATCCATTGTCAGCACTCTCTGAAAGGCCATCTGCCTGAAGCTGCTTAACAAGTTCAGGACGCCAGTGGTTCATAAGAAGGATAACCATTCCACCCTGTAAATATGGATCCTGATCCTCTGGAAATCCCTCATCAAAAGAAGCTACTTCTTTACCATCTACCTTTGCTTTTACATTTGTAAATTTAATCTTGTCATTCAACGGGATATCTGTAGCAATGTGAAGCTGCGAAATAGCTGTCTCACCCTGGAAATCCGCACCATCGAGTTTCAATGTATATGTACCGTTTCCTGCTATCTCTACATCAGTAAATGTTCCCGTTGCCGTTGTCTCCTGCTGCGTAGACTCATCTGTATACACAAGTTTATCTGCTTTATCTGTTTTATAGTATTTATTCTGTTTATTCTCATAATATCCAAGATGGTTGTACCAAAGTTTTGTTGCTGTCTGGATACCCATTGTCGCATGATATTTTCCATCAAGGTCAAGTTTTTTCTTTTTTGCTGCATCTGCCTGTACACCTGTTGCGAGTGTAAGCGTCATAGCACCTGCAAGAGCCATTGCTACCATCTTTTTAAAATTCTTTGTCAATCTCATTTTTAACCTCTTTTCTTTACTAAATGAATATTATTTAACTGTTACCTTTACACCTTTGCCTGCAAATAATTTCTTATATGCCGCTTTCTTACTCTTCGGAGCTTTTACAATACACTTAGCTGATACGCCTTTAACAGCATTTTTTCCAACACTTGTAAGTGATGTATTTGCTGAAAGGTCAATAGTTCCAAGCTTAGCACATCCATTAAATGCCTTATCACCGATTTTTGTAACATTCTTGCCAATCTTTACGCTTGTAAGTTTTTTATTTCCTGCAAAAGCTGATGCTTTTATTTCTGTTACTTTATATGAATAATCTCCAATTGTAACAGAACCAGGTACAGTAATCTTTGCTGCTGTTTTCTTACCTGTGACAAGTGTGACAGTTCCTGTCTTCTTATCAGATTTTGTTACGACATATGAATTTCCTGATACAGTCTTTTTTGTACCAACTGCTGCTGCCGGAGAAAAATCAATAATATCAGGTTCTTCACTAGGAGTCTCACCCTTGTTATAATTAAATCCTGATACAGTAAATGTCACTGAGATATTTTCCTTGCCTGTACCATTAAGCCAGTTATATCCATTTTCCGCATCTTCCTTAACACCCTTTTCCTCAAGAAGTGATATAAGCTTTGGTCTCCAATGATTTGCAAGAACTATAACAACACCATCTTCATTATATTTCTCCGCTTCATAAAACGGACTGTCGAATGTCACGATATCTTTGTCATTTACAGTAACCTTGATATCAGTGAAATTTATCTTATCATTTTTGTCTTTTCCCGGAATATCAGTTGCTATATGAAGCTGTGATATCGATGTTTCTCCCTGGAAATCTGCATCTGTAAGAGATACTGTGTATGTACCATTTCCCTCAATATCAACATCATTGAAAGTGCCATCAGTAGTGTCATCTCCGCTAATAAGCTTTGCATACTTATCAGTTCCATATGTATCGTTATTTTCCTTGCCGAAATACGCAAAACGATTATACCATTTTTCATTTGAAGTCTGAATTCCAAGTGCTGCATGATACTTTCCATTTAAGTTAAGCTCTGTATTTGCTGCTTTGGCTTTCTGTGTGGAACCTCCAATTCCAAATCCCGAAATAACAAGTGCCCCTGCAAGCATTCCTGTCATAACTGTTTTTAACCTTTTGTTTTTCATTATAATCTCTCCTTTATTTTTTATTTTATTATTTGATAAAGCATTACTGCTTAAACGCTCACTTTATTTTACATTTGTGCCGCTTTTTTTAACAAGCTTTTTATTAGCTGCTGCATCTTTTCCTGTTACCTTAATAGATTTTGCTCCCTTAAATGCATTTTTTCCAATCGATGTAAGTTTTGCATTAAATTTAACACTTTCAAGATTTTTACATCCATCAAATGCACTTTTATCTACAACCTTTACATTTTTTCCAAATGTAATCTTTTTAGCTTTTACATTTTTAGCCGCATTTGCCGTAACTTTTGTGATTTTGTATGTAACTCTGTTCTTAGTTATATCATCCGGAATGGTAAGTGCATCTTTTTTCTTTCCTGATGTACTGATACCTGCAACTTCTACTGTATCCATTCCTGTAACTTTATACTTAAATGCACCTTCCGATATGATGGTTCCAGTCTTTTCCGGCATATTCTTTGCATAAGTGAATGTAACTTCTATCGTTTTTAACTTGTCCCACTTATCAGGGTCTATTACGGATACCTTTTTATTTGTAAGTTTTTTATCAAAACTTCTCGCACTTGGATTATCCTTTACTGAGGCCCACGGATTTACAATGTTCATTCTTGTATCAGTTCCATTGTCTGATGTTGTGTATCCCTGTTCAAATTTAACATCCTCACCGTTTATCTTAATATTATCCAATCTCAGATAATAACCCGGAAATAATTTTTCACCGTCTGCCACTTCAAAATCTGCAAACTGTATTTTATTACTGTAACCATCCTGAAGTTTGGTAAAATCCATGCCAACCGTATACTGACCAGCTCCGGTAATTTTGGCCGTCTTCATTTCTATCGGTGAATAATCCTTTCCATCATGCCAGAATGTATATGTATTTCCTTCCGATGAAAACATCATATATGCTTCTGATGTTTTTGCCGCATGGGCTTTCTTTCCTGCCACCGCCATAGGTGCTGTAAGAACTGCAAATGATAAAACTGCTGCCAAAACTTTTTTAAATGATTTTCTCATAAAACTCCTCCTTTAAATTAACTTTCTCATTTACTATGCTTAAAATTTTATAACATTTTCTTTAATTTAACTACCCTAAAAATACAAATGCATTTGCATATAATTTTAGATAATTTTTAGTGAAAATAGCATATTTTTTAGTGCATATTGCACACACAGCAAACAAAAAGGCTGTCGCATCAAGCATAATCTATACAATATGTAACTGTTAATAACAGTTGCATATTGTACGAATAACGCTTCGTGCAACAGCCTTTCCTTTCATATAATAAATAAAACTTAATTTTTAATTAATTTTACTTTATATCATGCATATTGACAAGACCGTATATCGTATTAGTCAAAGTATCTATATCTATCGGTTTGCTTATATGTGCATTCATTTTTGCTTCAAGACACTTCTTTACATCTTCCATAAATGCATTTGCTGTCATCGCAACAATAGGAATGTTATCTGTATAATCTGTTCCTATATCCCTGATGGTTCTCGATGCGGTAAGCCCGTCCATCTCAGGCATCATGATATCCATGAGAATTATATCATATCTGTCATCTTTTCCGGCTTTACACGCATCTTTAACTTTTTGAACAGCATCGACACCATTGTAAGCAGTAGTGACGACTGCCTTTGCATCCTCAAGCAAAAACTTTGCTATCTCCATATTCAGTTCATTGTCTTCGACCAAAAGAACCTTTACTCCGTTTATATTTTTTCCTTCTACCTTATCATCCTCGTGTGACTGCACTTCATCTTCACATATCTCAAAAGGGATCTGAAATCTGAAAGTAGAACCCTCGCCAAGTTTACTTTCAACATCGATAACGCCATTCATAAGTTCAACAAGCTCTTTTGTGATAGCCATGCCAAGTCCTGTTCCATGATAATCAGTTCCAGCATCGGTATGTTCCCTTGAAAACGGTTCAAATATATGTTTTATGTATTCCTCACTCATTCCAACTCCCGTATCTTTTACAGTAAAGCAATACATCGAATGATTTTTATCTATAGGCACTTCACTAAGCCACAATTCCATTGTGCCGTTTTTCTTATTATATTTTACGGCATTTGACAATATATTGAGCGAAATTCTCTGTATATGAAGCGGACTTCCTATAACATTTTTATGCCGTATGTTAAAATGTGCACCCTCCACTCTTACATCATTTTCCATAGCCATCGTCAATATTGACTCATATCCACTTGTAATAAGTTCACATATATCAAATTTTTCTCTTGTAAGCTCCGTCTTTCCACTTTCAAGCCTGCTCATATCAAGCACATCATTTATGAGCATCTCAAGCTGTCTACCCGCATCATTTATCTTTGCAAGTGCATTTAACACTTTTTCTTTTTTATCAATACACTTACCTGCTATTTTTGCCATTCCAAGTATACCGTTCATAGGAGTCCTTATATCATGTGACATCCTCGCAAGAAACTCCGTTTTTGCAACATTCGCCCTCTTAGCTTCCTCATATGCTTTTGCAAGAAGTGTCTGTGATTCAAGTTCCTTTCTTTTCTCCTCATCTATCTTCTGTATACCGATAAGCACCTGTAAAACTTTGCCGTTGCTGTTCTTACTTATCGGGAGTGCAGTAATCCTGCACCATCCAAGTATCGTATCTACAAATTCTTCCGAGACACTCTTCTCTTTTTCAAGCTGCAAGGCAAGTCTCTCAAGATTATAGAACTTGCGCATTATCTCACGGTAATCTTCTGCAACACACTGATTTATAACATTTTCTATAGCTTTTGTCGCATTATACTCAGCTTCCTGTGCCGGTTTAAATAAGATATCATCCTGATTTATCACACGCACCGTGTTTCTCTCTATATCATACGCCCATACAACATTGTAAATGCTGCTAAACGCATCTATAACAGAATACTGTTCTTTGAGCATGCGCTTATGTTTTTCCTCTTTAAGCTGTATATAAGTGACATCCTGATGATAGCCTTTTAGCTTTACTCCATTTTTAAAACTTCTGTCGCATACACCGCCACATCTTACATATCTCTTTCCAAGCTTTGGATGGTTCCACGCATATGTACATTCTGACTTGCCATTTTGTATCATATTATCTACAGACGCCATCGCAGCCTCAAGATAGTCTTTATCAATCCTGCTGTTCCATTCTCTGTACCTGTACTGCGGAGTATCATCATCACTAAGCCCCAATAGCATATTCATTGTTTTATCTGCATACATGCATGGCTCTGCATCGTCAGGTATTTCTATAGACCATATACCAACACCCGCATTATATAAAGTATCTTCTATATCCCCATAATCCATTATATGAGCACTTTCTGAAATCTGTCTCTTCTCTTCTGTCATATACATTCTCCTTAATATAAACACTTAACGATCATTTTTCATCTATAAGTGGTCTGATAACTGCAAGTACCAAAACAAGCCCTGCCGCAGTGACAACTGCTGCCACCATAAATACAGCATTTACACCATTCTTTATATATGTTGTATTTGTTGGATCTGATGCTGTGCAGGCATTATATGCAACTGCAAAAACTGCTGCCGAAATAGTCTGTGCAAGTGAATTTGCAAAGTTTACAAGAGATGTTCCAACGCCCATATCATGCGGTTCTAATGTTGCCTGTGCCGTAGGTGTGATAGACACCGCCCTGAAACTCTCAGCAATACCGGTAATCGTAAGTGCAGCAAAATATAACATGATAGATGTTGACGGCGTGGTAAAAGCCATCATCGCCATAGGGACAGCCACAAACGCAGTTCCAACAACCATTGCTTTCCATGCATTTGCCGCTCTTTTCCCTACCCATGCCCCTGCTATCGTTGGAAGTACTATAGTAAGAATCGTTCTAGGCATCTGCAATGCCCCAGTAAGGCTTGTAGATGCTTTCATAACCTGCAATGCACCTATAGGTGCATAGACATTCATCGCATTCTGATAAAAATAGCATATAAAACCTATAACAAGCAGTACAGTATACTTTTTATTCTTAAATAAATACATAGGTATAAGCGGTTCATCTGTTTTATTTTCGATTTTCACAAACATGAACAGTGCTATCATACCGATGATAAACCCTGCTATGATAACCGGATGAGCAAATCCCATAGATGAACCAAAGTTAAGTGCAAGCAATATACCACAAAGAGCGATGACGAGCGTTATGATTCCAGGTATATCGAGCTTTACACTCGCCTCATTCTTCTGATTCGGAAGATTAAGCCCTATGAGAAGGACTCCGGCTATAAGCGGTATGGCAGGCATTATTATAGCTGCCTGAAGCATTCCCATATCCGTAAGCACTCCGGCTAATATACTTCCTCCAAAACCTCCGACTGCTATTGATGTCGCAAGCATTCCCATAGCTTTTGGAACTTTTTTTCTCTCATTTATCAGTCCGGTGATAATATAAGGAGCAGCAGTAAAAGCTCCCTGTGCAAGACTTATGAGAAGTCTTAACACCATAAGCGGCACGAGCGAACGCACAAATGCAAATGCTATCCCACATACCGCACATATGATTCCCGGTATCACAACTATATTCCTGCGTCCGATAAGATCTCCGAGTTTGCCGCCTATAGGTGTCATGATAGATAAGCCAAGTGCGGAAAATATAGAAAATAACCCGACATATCCCATCGCATTTACGCTTTCAAGTATAGGTGATGTAAGTGTCGCAAAGACAAGTCCGTACATCGCTACGGAAAGCATCATACATATACAGCCCGCCTGCACGCATTTTCTTTTATTTTCAGGAAGCGGTATCGCCGCCTGCATATTCTGTGTATCAGCCATTTTTATCTCCTTGTGATCGTTGTGATTTTAGTTCTGCCTGAACTTTTTATCTTATTCTATTTACCATCATATTCTATTTATGCTTTGCAAGCCATGAGACAGCACAATGTGCAAGACACGCAGCTCCTACAGGGCATACATCCTCATTAAATCTTACTTTTGGATGATGTGCCGGATACTCACCACGCTCATCCATATATCCTGCTGACAGATACATAAATGTACTTGGGACTTTCTGTGCTATGACCGCAAAATCTTCAGATGCACTTGCCGATACATCAGGATATGGAGTAAGCCCCGGTATGCCTGTCTCTTGCATAAATCCAACAATTTCCTCTGTCATCTCAGAATCACAGATAAGCGGAGGGACTTCAGATATCATCTCGATCTGTGCTGTTCCATTGTAAACTTCTGCTGTTTTTTGTGCCACTTCTTTCATTCTCCTGACAAGCTTCTCTCTCGCCTCATTGTCATTTGTACGGATAGTTCCCTGTAAAACAGCTTCCTCGGGAATTATATTCGCCGCTGTCCCAGCCTTAAACTGACCTATCGTAAGCACACATGCCTTTGAAGGATCACTTTCTCTTGCTATAAGTTCCTGCAATGCAAGATGAACATGTACACCTATATTTATCGGATCAACGCCGACATGAGGGTATGCACCATGAGAACCTTTTCCCTTTATCGTAATCTTAAATCCATCCACTGAATACATCATCGTGTCTTTTGAGTTATACATAAACAATCCGACAGGCATCTTACCGGGTGACACATGATAAGCAAGTGCTGCATCGACTTTCGGATTTTCCAGTATACCATTTTCGATCATATTTTTACTTCCCTCAAAAGTTTCCTCTGCCGGCTGGAACATAAACTTAACTGTTCCCTCAAGCATGTCCTCATTTTCTTTTAACATCTTTGCCGCTGTAAGGAGCATGGCAGCATGAAAATCATGACCACAGGTATGTGCCTCTTTTCCTGTTGGACATGCAAATTCCTCACCGCTTTGTTCAGCCATAGGAAGTGCGTCCATATCTGCACGAAGCAACAAAACCTTTCCCTCTTTTTTTCCTAAAACAGCCGTGACTCCATAGCCACAGTCTTTTGGTTCAAGTCCGTACTCTTTAAGTTTTTCCATAACGAATGCTTTAGTCTTTGGTATATCAAGACCTGTCTCTGCATTTTTATGAATATATCTTCTGTTTTCTATCGTCTCGTTTTTAAGTTCCAATGCACGTTTATAAAAATACATTTTTGTCCTCCTTTTAGGTCATCCCCGACTTTAGTGCGGATATTTTTTATTTAGTATATTTTACCAAAGCAGACATAAAAATACAAGAAATACAAAAAAGTCAGTACATAAAGGTGTAACGTTTAGTCATTTGTGCAAATTTTACAATTAGTTTCTGTTTTACACCAATAACTAAACTACACGCTTTAAATACTGACTGACAAATAACTTAATACCGTTATTTATATAAAAAATTTCATTACATTCTGTTCTTTCTATATGATCCTATGCCATTCCGTTAGCCATCTTATATTTATATAGCATTTCCGCATGATTCTGTTCTTCTATCTGGATATCTGCCATAAGTTTCCTAAGTGCAGCATTTGCAAAACGGAATACTTTTGAATTGTACTCTGATGAAACCATTTTCTCTGTTCCGATACAGTCCGTAACCAAAAAGCAGTCTGTCTTTTTATCCTCGCTGTTATCTGCCTGTGTATATGTCACTGACGGCTCATAGTCTTTTCCGTTATCATCATTACAGTTACATTCTGGTACTTCTCCTTCAAGAACTTTTCCAAGTGTGTCATAATGTTTCTGTTCAAGTTTCTCAATCTTTCCAAAGAGATTTTTAAGTTCCATATCACACGCCTGCTCCTTATATCTGCGGTATTTCTCCACACAGCTTTTCTCCTGAGTCTGCAGTTCCCTGATAACATCCATTTCTTTCTGTTCTAAAAACATTTGAAGCCCTCCTGTTAATCTTTTAATTTTTATTTCGCTCCAAAATAGTGTGTTCAAACATAAAGAAATATATTCACAATTTTTTTGTAATAAATTTCACGAAAAAACAGACTAAATAAAAATCTGTATTTATGTTCAGTCTGTTTTTCTCAGTCTTTTGACTGTATGACTATCAGTATACCACTGTCAAAGGATATCTCTGCCATATCACTATCATCTGCAAACTCATTGCTCACAGTCCTGCTGCTGCCGATAGCAATGTCTTCACCTGCAAGTCCATACTTCAATCCCGATAGTTTTAAATTTTCTACTCTTTCCGTATATGGATAAAATGAAATGTATTTATTCCATATATCATCTTTGTATAAAACTGTTGACCTGTCTATCATACATATCTTGTTATACCTGTCTACAATATATGTTTCAACATTTTGTTTTACTGATTTCAACAATATACCGATATTAGCAAGCAGATGGTCTATTCTTCCACCGGTAGCACCAAGTATGACAACAAGCGAAGGCTTATTTTCTAGTACAAAATCTAGTACAAGTTCCGTATCTGTCGCATCTTTTTGTTCAGGGTACTTTACAAACTGTGCATCGATTGAATTTTGAATTTTCTTATCAATATATAAACTAAGCACTTCTGACGAAACACTGTCAAAATCACCCATAAAAAAATCCACCTTTAAACCCAGCTTATACGCAGTATCAAGGCCTGAATCCGCACATACCACAGTGTCAAAACTATTATTACCAACATAATTTTTTGCAAAATTCATATCAGTTTTTCCACCACTGATAATCAATGTCTTTCCAAACTTATTCATAACTATTCTGCACTTTCCTGTTCTGCTGCCAATGTCTGACTTTTTTTTGCAAGAATCTCCATTCTGCGTTCCTGTTCTCTCTCCTGTACCTCTTTCTGTTTTTTTAACATTTCTCTCTGAATATCATATATGTATTTTATAAGCCTTTTATCAGCCTGCTGAAAAACACATCCGTAAGAATAAGCATACTTACTTCCTTTAGTATTTATCTCGCTTTTTCTTACAACCTGTGCTCTTGATTTCAGCTCACCTAAAGGTGACGGAATATTAAAAAACAATGCATCATCTATATTCAGCAATGTATTCAGGCATATGTTTATTCCTGTTTCACTGACATCTTTTACAACTCCCTGCACAAACTCAGGTACAGGTGTTTTATAACTTGAAAAATCAGGGTCATCCGGTTCTGGAGAAGGCATCTTTGAAATTCTTAAACCTGTGGTTTCATTTATATAAAATCCAAACATTGTCTCCACATCCAATGTAACTCTATATGCATTTCTCCTGTTAAATGATTTTCCCTTATCAGCAATTTCAAAGAAATGTATCAAAACACCATCAAGCTTGGCGATACCTGCCTTGCAGTTTTCCCATTCCCACATTGTTTCTTTATCTCTGTACATAATACTTATATTATCCTCAGGCATAAATTTAAATGCCCGACCATTTGCAGCGATAAGCGTAACACATAATTTCTTTTCATTAACATACTCAGCTTTGCTGGTAAGTCTGTATCTGTACCCTTCCCTATCTACATATATTTCAACTGTTCTACCCAAAGGAATAGCCTCAAGAAGCAATTTATATTTCCTCCTTTAATTTCATTATATTATCATTAATATTTCCACTAAATACGGCAGTTCCGGCAACAAGCCAATCTGCCCCGCTTGCGGATATTTTTTTTGCATTATCCACATTCACTCCACCGTCTATCTCAATAAGAAAATCTAATCTTCTGCTTTTTCTTATATCGTCCAATTTCTTTATTTTTTCAAAGGAATCCAAAATAAATTTTTGTCCTCCAAATCCCGGATATACGCTCATAACCAAAACCATGTCAACCATATCCAAGACATTTTCAATCTTTTCAATTTCAGTATCAGGATTTATAGCTACCGCACATTTCATATTCTGCTCTTTAATCTTTCTTAAAGTAGCCTCTAAATCCTTGCATGCCTCGATATGCACTGTAATCCCGTCAGCTCCACACTCTGCAAGTTTTTCTATATATCGTATTGGCTCACTTATCATTAAATGCACATCAAAAAACATATCCGTTATCTTTCTTATTGATTTGATAACAGGCATACCAAACGATATCGATGGTACAAAAACTCCATCCATTACATCTATATGAAGAAGCTCTATATCATTTTCTTCAAGTTCGTGTATCTGCTCACCAAGCCTGCAAAAGTCCGCTGACAATATTGATGGCGCTAGTTTACTAATTCTATCCTCCATTATATAATGTTCCTCCTGTGCTTAATATTTTCTTTTACTACTTATCTCATCAAAAAACTGCTTATAGTTATCATACCGTCCTTTAGGGATTTTTCCCTCATCAAGTGCAATCTTAACACTACACTGCGGCTCATGTATATGAACACACCCTAAAAATTTGCAGGTATTTTTATACTCCTCAAATTCAGGGTAAAAATCTCTTAGTTCCTCTTTTTCCATCTCGGGCAGACCAAGAGATGTAAAACCAGGTGTATCCATGATATAAACGCCATCACCAAGCGAGAACAACTCAGAATGTCTTGTAGTATGTTTTCCTCTTTTTATTTTTTCACTTATCTCACCTATTGCCATATCTGCCTTTGGAAATAGTGTATTTATCAGTGACGATTTACCGACACCTGATGGCCCTGCCAGTACAGAAGTTTTTCCTTTAAGACATTCTCCAAACTCTTTTATTCCCTCTCCTGTGACTGTACTGGTCATAAATATCCTGCTGCCGCATTTGCGATAGTTGTCAGCAAGTTCTAAAAGATACTGTTTATCCGCATCATCCTTCTTATTAAAACATATCACCGTAGAAATTCCCTGTGTCTGCATCATCAGCAAAAATCTGTCGAGCAGATTGAGATTCGGTTTTGGGACTGATGCGGAAAATATCACGATTGCCTGATCAACATTTGCCACGGCAGGTCTTATTATAGAGTTTTTTCTCGGAAGTATATTTTCTATACTTCCAAGCCGCTTCTGTTCATCAAGAATTTCAACTTCAACATTGTCTCCAACTAAAGGCTTAACTTTTTTATTTCTGAATATTCCTTTTGCCTTACACTCTACAACACCGAGCGAATCTATATGAACATAATAAAAACCACCAATTCCTCTGATTATCTTTCCCTGCATTACTGCCTAACCTTTTTAAATTCTACATTGTACGAATTACCTGTTGCAACATCTCCCTTGTACAAAGTTACTGTACCATTATTTTCACTCCATCCCTTAATTGAAAACTTCTTTGGAAAATCATCATAGGAGAGTGTTCCTTTATATACGGTTTTTGACTTTCCATCCTGTTCAAGAACAAGTTTTATAACTTCCGGCTCATCCTCCTCATAGTCAAATGGGTTTCCGCTTACGGTAACACTTCCCTCGTAACTATATGTTGGTTCAGGTGTAGGCTTTGGTGTAGGTGTCGGATTTGCTTTTTTCGGTCCCATACTTACCGTGTAATCCACAACCGTTCCGACAGGTATTTTAGTTCCCGCCTCAATAGCCTGACCCACTACAAGTCCCTTTGCATATTTATCAGAATATATATAAGAAACATTTGTTGTATTTCCAGTAAGTCCTCTTGCCGTAAGTCTGTCAAGTGCAACTGCCTCCTTTATTCCAACAATATTAGGCATTATCACATTATCACTCTCAGGCCCTTTACTGACAATAAGTTTTACTGATGAACCCGATTTTACGCTTGACCCAACAACAGGATCAGTTCCACACACAAGACCTTCGTCAACAGTATCACTATACTGTGCTACAGTAGATGAAACAGAAAGTCCAAGACTCTCAAGTTTTCTTATAGCGTCATCTTTTGTATACTTTACAAGATCCGGTATAGTAACGCCACTACTTCCCTTGCTATATTTTATCGTAACGCGTGAATATTCCTCAACACTGCTTCCAGCCTCAGGATCCTGCTCTAACACGGTATTTGGTGTCTCATCTGATTCAACAGGTAAAAGTCTCCATTTAAGTTTCTTTTCCCCAAGCATCTCCTGTGCCTCTTCAAGAGTGCGATTTTTAATGTCAGGTACATCAACCATTCCTGCTTTAGGTGTTTCTGTTACATCAGGTGTCTCCTCTACCGGAACCTCTGTGGCAACAGAAGTGACATTGTTATCCTCCTTTATACTTTTTCCCCACCAGCCACAGACTTTACCGATTATAAGAAATATAACAATGATTATAACTGCTGCAACAACGATACTGCACACCTTTAATATCTTTTCCAATTTAGGATCTATAGCATCATCTGACTGTTCTTCGTCCTGCTGATCTTCCTGTTGTTCTTCCGGTGTATATCTTCCTTTTGCCGCATCTTTTATATTGTTTACATCATCACTTGAAAATTTTATGGTAGGTGAAAAATCATCTTCATCATCTACAATATTTACATAATCTCCATCAGGCTCAGACAAAGATCTCTTCAGATCAGAGATAAGTGCAGCCGATGACATATATCTCATATCAGGTTTTTTCTGCATACACTTCTGAACAATTTTTGAAAGACTCAATGGTATAGTCGGATCAAGTTCTTCAAGAGGTACTGCCTCATCCTGAATATGTGCGAGTGCAACTGTAACTGTACTCTCCCCCTCAAATGGCACCTTGCCTGAGAGCATCTCATACAATGTAACACCAAGCGAATAGATATCGCTTTTCTCATCACTATATCCACCTCTTGCCTGCTCAGGACTGATATAATGTACAGAACCCATGGCATTTGATGTTATGGTATTTGATGTAGCTGCTTTTGCTATTCCAAAATCTGTTACTTTTACTTTTCCTTCCTTGGATATGATTATATTCTGTGGTTTTATATCTCTGTGGATAATATGATTATTATGTGCTGCCTCCATTCCCTGAGCAATCTGTATTCCTATTCCTACAGCCTCTTTTACATCAAGTCTGCCCTTCTTTTCAATAAATTTTTTAAGAGTTATACCCTCGACAAGTTCCATTACTATATAATAAAGACCATTATCCTCTCCAACATCATACACATTTACAATATTTGGATGTGACAGACCTGCTACTGACTGAGCTTCTCCCCTGAATTTCGCCACAAATTTAGCATCGCTGCTATATTCCTGTTTTAAAACTTTTATCGCAACATATCTATTCAAACGATGACACTTTGCCTTATAGACATCTGCCATTCCACCCGAACCCACTCTGTCGATAATTTCATATCTGTCACTAATCATCATTCCGGGATTAATCATACTTTCCTCCATTCTGCCCTATGGCGACTTTCTCATTTAAAATCTTTTTGTTCAATAACATTTACTCTATATTTGCACTAAAATAACAGTAATATTATCTTTTCCACCATTCTCATTTGCTTTTTCAACAAGATTTTCTACTGCCTTTTCAACAGAACTGCTATGACGCACTATGTATTCTATATCATCATCCTCAACCATATTTGTAAGACCGTCACTGCACATGAGAATTTTATCATCAGCTTTTACATTCACTTCAAAATAATCCGCATGGACAGTTTCGTCTATCCCTAATGCCCTTGTAATTATATTTTTCTGTGGATGTATCCTTGCCTGACTTTCTGTAATTTCACCTTTTTTAACCATTTCTTCTACCCATGAATGGTCCTTTGTTATCTGTCTAATATCATCGTTTATAATATACAAACGAGAATCTCCAATATTAGCAATATATAATGTATTTTCCTGAAGCGTGCATGCAACCATAGTTGTCCCCATGCCTTCATATTCAACATTTGTCTTTGCTTCTGCCAAAACATTTGAATTGGCCTCTGTAACAGCCTCTTCTAAAATCGTAACCGGAGTTACGCTCTTGCTTTTTTCAATAGCTTCGACCATTTTTTCAACACAGAGCCTTGATGCGTAATCACCCGCTTTATGTCCCCCCATACCATCTGCAACAATAAACAAATTCTGGAAACTACCAACTGAATTTTCATTACAGTAAACAGAATCCTGATTCATGGTTCGTTTGCTTCCAATATCAGTCTTTGCGTATGCCTTCATCGTAGTTTCCTCCTTTTTCCTTATTCCTTAACTGTCCACAGGCAGCATCTATATCCCTGCCCATCTCTCTTCTTATAGTAACATTTATGTGATTTTTTTCAAGTAGCAATTTAAATGCCTGGATATCTGCACCTTTTGAGCGCTGCCCCATTCTTCCTTCAACCGGATTTAACGGTATGAGATTTATATGACAGTTTAAACCCCTGACAAGCTCTATAAGCTGCATGGCACATTCCCTGCTGTCATTTTTCCCTTCCACCATACTGTATTCAAATGTAATCCTTCTGCCCGTTTTGTCAACATAATAACGGCATGCATCGATTATCTCATTTATGGAATATCTGTTTGCTATAGGCATCATTTCACGCCTAAGCTCATCATTTGGTGCATGGAGTGATATTGCTATCGTGATAGTCAGCTTTTCATCAACAAGTTTTTTCAGTCTGTCTACAAGACCGCAGGTTGACAATGTGATATTTCTCTGACTTATATTTAACCCATTTTCATCTGATAACATTCTGATAAATTTAACAACATTGTCATAGTTATCAAGGGGTTCTCCTATTCCCATCAATATAACATTTGAAACTCTCTCACCGGTAGTGCGCTGTATCTCATATATCTGGTCAAGCATCTCCGAAGTCTTAAGGCTTCTTATAAGTCCCCCGACTGTCGATGCACAAAATCTGCAGCCCATACGGCATCCTACCTGTGTCGATATACACACACTGTTTCCATGCTTATATTTCATAAGCACGCTTTCCACTGTATTTCCATCTGAAAGTCTCATAAGAAATTTTGCCGTTCCATCTGAAGATACCTGTTTTTTTATGATTCTTGCACCTTCTATCGTACATGTGCCGGCAAGTTTTTTTCTCATATCTTTTGAGAGATTTGTCATTTCATCAAATTCAAGAACCAGTCTCTTATGAATCCATTCATATAACTGTTTACTTCTGAATTTTTTTTCACCCATACTCTCTAATAGTTCCTGCAGTTGTGTATAGTCCAAGCTCTTAATGTCAATCTTATCTTCTGCCAATATATCACCATCCTATTTTTTTATAAATGCCGCCACAAAAAATCCGTCTGTCTGTGCCATATCAGGCAATATCTGTATATATGAATCATCCGTCATATATTTTCTTAATCCTTCCGGCATCCTTTTTGAAATATCTGCTTTTTTAAAAGGCAGATTTTCAAGTATCCACTCTACATTATCCTCATTCTCTTCTCTAGCTATTGTACATGTACTGTAAAGAAGCTGTCCACCTTTTTTTAAATACCGGCTGGCATTTTGAAGTATTTTTCTCTGAATCTCAGATAATGAGATGATATCCTCTTTAGTTGTCTTATATTTTATATCACATTTTTTTCCGATAACCCCAAGCCCCGAACAAGGAAGGTCAGCTATAACTATATCTGCTGTATTCTCCCATTCTTTTTTATACACAAGGGCATCATTTTTTATAACAGATACATTATCAAATCCAGTTCTCTCTACATTTTCTCTGATAAGATCTGCTTTCTGTTTAGTAAGGTCGCATGAAATTATCTTCCCTGCATTCCCGCTTTCCACAGCTTTCAGCCTGTCGGCTGCATGCATCGTCTTTCCTCCCGGAGCAGCACATATATCTATTATCTTTTCTCCCCCGTTTATCACTGATACATGCCCTGCAAGTATGGAACTTTGGTCCTGAACCTGTATATATCCCATGTTAAATGCATCAATGTCAGTTATCCTGTCAAACCCGTCAATGGTAAATGCATAGTCAAAAAGTTCGCTTTTCTCTACCTTAATGCCCTGTTTTTGAAGCATCATAAATACTTCCCCAGGTGCTGCCTTTGAAATATTGCATCTGACACTGACACCCCTGTCTGCTTTAAGAAATCCCTCAAAAATCTTTTCTGTCCTTACCTCGCCATAATTGGCACTAAAATATTCAACTATCCATTCTGGCATTGAATATCTGACTGATGCGTATCTGCAAAATCCATCTTTTTTTTCAGGAAATTTTATATTATCCTTCTCTCTTGAAATATTTCTTAAAACACCATTCACAAAGCCTTTAAGGTTTGTAAATTTTCTCTTATTTGCAAGTTTGACTGCCTCATTGCACACGGCACTGTCAGGTACGCTGTCCATATGCAGTATCTGATACACTCCCATACGCAGTATACCGCGTATGACAGGTTTCATTTTTTTTACTTTTGTCTTGGAAAATGAATCTATAATGTAATCTGACTCAACCGCATACTCTATAGTTCCCTGACAAAGCCTTGTAAAAAATGACCTGTCTCTTTTTTCAAGCCCCTGATGTTTCTCTAATGCGTCATGTACCGCCTTATCTGAATAAGCACCTTTATCCATTACAGATACAATGACATCAAGTGCAAGATTTCTTATATTAACTTCATCAGCCATTTAAAGCTTCCCCTTTTTCTACTTTATATCCACGAAGGAATGCCGAGGTTTCCATCCTTTTTTTGCCCTCAAGCTGAACTTCTTTTACATCGAGATAACCATCCGCTGTGCTTATAAGCATCTTATTTTTGTCAACATATGCGATATGACCCTTGTCTACATCTGATATATCATATTCAGCAGCTTCCCTGTCATCTAAAACATCTGCTTCCCATATCTTTAACATCTTTCCGTGGATATGTGTAAATGCACTTGGCCACGGATTCAAACCTCTTATAAGTCTCTCTATCTCAACAGCCGTTTTTGAAAAGTCAATCTCTCCTGTAGCCTTACTTAACATTTTTGCGTAAGTATGTTTTGAATCATCCTGTTTTACAGGATTTAATTTTCCCTCTTCTGCCTGTTTCAATACTTCAAGTATCATAGGCCCGCCAAATGATGCAAGTTTGTCAAAAAGACTTCCACCTGTCTCCTTTTTATCAAGTTTATATTTTTTTACAAGAAGCATGTCCCCTGTATCAAGTCCCTCATCCATCTGCATAATGGTAACGCCGCTCTCCTCATCACCATCTATTACAGACCACTGTATAGGTGCTGCACCTCTGAGTTTTGGAAGAAGTGATGCGTGAACATTCATGCATCCGTATTTAGGAAGTTCAAGTATCTCCTTCGGTAATATCTGCCCAAACGCTACAACTACTATAACATCAGGATTTAACTTTCTTAATACCTCAATAAATTCACTGTCTTTTACTTTCTCAGGCTGATATACCTCTATTCCCGCCTTAACCGCTGCTTCTTTTACGGGAGTAAACATCATCTTTCCTCCACGCCCCTTTGGTTTATCAGGCTGTGTTACGACTCCTGTAACATTATGTTCGCTTTTTATAAGGTCGTTCAGTGTTCCGACCGCAAAATCAGGTGTTCCCATAAAAACTATATTCATACTCCAACCTCTTTTCTGCACATAGCCTTTTTATTTACTCCTCATCAGCAGACGCACTGACAAGCTCGCCCTCTACTTTTGAAACATAAAGGATTCCTGACAAATGATCTATCTCGTGCTGAAGTGCTCTTGCCAAAAGTTCCTCTCCCTCAACCTCTATCTCGACCATATCCTCATTTAAAGCTCTTACTTTTGCATAATTCGCTCTCGTAACTATACCTGCTTTTCCAGGCACGCTAAGGCAGCCTTCCTGACCTGTCTGTGTTCCTGACAATTTTATTATCTGAGGATTTATAAGAACGATAGGCTGGTTGCCTTCCTCACTTACATCGATGACTACTATCTGTTTTAATACCCCGACCTGAGGTGCGGCAAGTCCTACCCCCTGCGCTTCATACATTGTATCAAGCATATCCTGGATAAGAGTTTTAATCCTCGGTGTCATCTCCTTAACTGGTCTTGTATTCATTGTAAGTATCTCATCACCAATTGTTCTGATCTGTCTTATTGCCATAAATCTGTATCCTCCGTTTTTGTTTAAAATTTTATTTTAATGTTTAAATTACTATTCCTATATGCAGTTAAATTCAAAATTCAGTCTGCAATCTTTAAACGAATCTGTCTCATGCATAAATTCTTCAAAACTGTTTTTAACCGAACATAGTATTCCATAATCCACGCATTTTCCATATATCATCCTGCGATGTATATCCTTCGCTTTCGCAATAGCAGCAGGTGTCGGACCAAGAACCGTAACATCATGATACAATTTCATCCTGTCTGCCAGTATCTTTGCAAGATTGTCCGCACTGCTCTCATTTTCAGAAAGCACCAACACTCCTAGTATATTTGAAATCGGCGGATATTGCAACATTTCTCTTATAACTATCTCCTGCTTATAGAAATCCTTATAATCATTTTGTGCTGCACAGACTATACTGTAATGTTCAGGCTGATACGTCTGGATCACAACTTCCCCCGGCTTATCTGCCCTGCCCGCCCGTCCGCACGCCTGCGTGGTAAGCTGAAAAGTTTTTTCTGCTGCAAGATAATCACCTACATTTAAAGACAGGTCGGCAGCAAGAATCCCAACTAGTGTAACATTTGCAAAATCATGTCCCTTAACTATCATCTGCGTACCGATAAGTATATCTGCACCGCCCTCTGAATAGCTTTTAATTATACTTTCATGTGCATGTTTTCCTGTTGTCGTATCCGCATCCATCCTAAGAACCGAAGCTTCTGGAAATCTCTTTTTTACCATTTGCTCAACCTGTTCAGTCCCTATCCCGAAACTGCTTATATAAATCGAACCACACTCAGGACATTTATCCGGCATTGGTATTTTATAACCACAATAATGACACATAAGATATGACACTCTGCCTCCTGCCATATGAGGCTTTAATGCTACGGAACAATGCGGACATCCTATCACCTCACCGCACTGCCTGCATGAAACAGAACCCGCAAAACCACGCCTGTTCAAAAAAAGCATTATCTGTTCTTTTTTTTGAAGCCTGTCACGCATCAGTTCATCAAGCCTGCGGCTGAATATGGAATAATTTTTCGCCTTTAATTCCTCTCTAAGATCCTCAATATAGACTTTTGGATAAACGGCATTACCTGCTCTCTCATTTAGTTCAAATAGCCTGTATCGGCCCTTTACTGCTTTGTAATAAGAATCAACCGAGGGCGTTGCAGAACCTAATATCACACTGGCACCGACCATCTTTGCACGCTGTATAGCAACTTCCCTTGCGTGATATTTTGGCGGCATGTCACTCTGATAACTTGTATCATGTTCCTCGTCGATAACGATAAGTCCAAGATTCTGAAAAGGTGCAAAAAGAGCCGACCTCGGACCTATCATAACATCTATCTCACCGTTTTTTGCTCTCGTATACTGGTCAAACCTCTCGCCTGCCGACAATCTTGAATGCATTACTGAAATCCTGTTTCCAAACCTTTTATAAAAACGGTCTACCATCTGGAAAGTAAGCGATATCTCAGGAATAAGGACTATAACCTGTTTTCCAAGACAGATGATTTTCTCAACAATGTTCATATATACTTCTGTCTTTCCGCTTCCGGTTATTCCATGTATAAGATATGTTCCCCTTATATCTGTTATATAATCGTTTAAAACCGCATCGACAATGTGCTTCTGCCTTCCATTTAAAACAGGTCTTATCTCTGGAATATCATCGGTACGCTCAACAGGATTCCTATACTGCTGCATAGCATCAACAGTAATTATATTTAATTTTCTAAGTCCCTCTATCACACTCGCAGTAAGCCTAAGTTTTTTAGTAACATAAGAATAATCAAGACCTGCATTATAAGTTTCCCTATCCAGCTTAAGAAATTCATCAAGAAGCCTTACCCTTGCACTATTATGTTTCTTTTCAAATTCATCCCTTTTAATTTTCATTTTTTCTATTTCAACTGCGGGATATATAATTCTTTTTATCTGCTCTTTAATCTCCCTTTTTACTGGCATGACCGCTTTTATCGCATCATTCATCGTAGAGCCGTAATTCTCTTTTATCCAATAAGCAAGGGAAAGCAGGTGTGATTCCACGACCACTGCCTGCTTCATTATTTCAAGTATGCTTTTAGTTTTTGATACATCAAACTTCGCCTCGCCGGAAAGTCCCACGACATAACCTGTCATCGGCCTGTTCCCGATTCCAAATGGAATCTTTACGACCGAGCCTATATCAATGTCAAATTCCATCTCCTCAGGCACGATATACTGAAACGGCCTGTCGAGACTCTTAACTGATATATCTATTATCACATCAGCAAATATCATTTCTTTCCCCTAATTTTTCTTTCCAATTTTTTATCGTTCAGTATTCCCATAAACTTTCAGTTTTAAAAGCTCTTGCTTTCAGCTTTTTGTATCTTCTTGAACTAATGTTCAAGAAGCCCCCTCGCTTTAGGCTCAGTTATCTGATAAAGTTTCCATCTTTTACGACATCGGCGATGAGTTCTCTTTCATCCATATGATGTTTCTTTCCTTTTATCTCCTGATAATCCTCATGACCTTTACCTGCAAGCACTATAACATCACCCTCTTTTGCATTTTCAATGGCATATCTTATGGCTTCTGCCCTGTCGATGATAGTTATAAATTCGCCATCCGCTTTCTTTACACCGGTAACTATGTCATCAATGATAGCCTGTGGTTCTTCATTTCTCGGATTGTCAGATGTAACGATAGTAAGGTCAGCAAGTTTTGAAGAAACCTCACCCATCTCAAAACGACGCTCTCTCGAACGGTTTCCACCGCATCCGAACAGGCATACAAGTCTTTTTGGCGAATACTCTTTAAGTGTAGTGAGCAGACTGTTAAGGCTCATTGCGTTATGAGCATAATCTATCATTATCGTAAACTTAGGTGATACAGGTATTATCTCGACCCTTCCTTTGACTCTCACTTTTGAAAGCGAGTCGAGTATAACCTCTTTCTTTACACCGAAGTGTCTGCATATTGAGATTGCAGTCATCGAATTGTATACGCTGAACTTGCCCGGTATATCTATCTCAACATCCATATCCATAAGACCGCTCATGTGATATGCAACACCGAGCGTTCCGCCTTTATCCATAAGATGAACATCTGATGCTTTTATATCCGCATTTTCAGAAAATCCGTAAGTCTCCACCTTGCAAGTGTGACCTTCAAGAATCTTTTCAAGATGGCTGTCATCCGCATTGAAGATACCCTGTTTACACTGTCTGAAAAGAAGGCTCTTGCAATGGATATAATCGTCAAGGTCTTTATGTTCATTTGGTCCAATATGGTCAGGCTCAAGATTTGTAAATATTCCGTAATCAAAAACAAATCCGCCTACCCTGTTTAACATAAGTGCCTGCGAAGACACCTCCATAACAACACATTTACAGCCTGCATCAACCATTTTTCTGAAATACTGCTGAACTACATATGACTCAGGTGTTGTATTTGCAGATGGAATGACCTCGTCACCGATAATACTCTCGATAGTTCCGATAAGTCCTGTCTTTATACCTGACTCCTCTAATATAGAGCGAACCATATATGTTGAAGTCGTTTTTCCTTTTGTTCCGGTAATTCCGATAGTCGTAAGTTCATTTGCCGGATTTCCAAAATATGCCGCCGAGGAAACAGCAAGACCAAGTCTTGTGTCAGCAACCCTGATAACAGTCACTTCCTCAGGCACTTTAACATCCTTCTCAACAATAAGAGCCTTTGCTCCTGCCTTAACAACATCTTTTGCAAAATCATGTCCGTCCCTTACCGCACCACTTATGCATACAAAAACACTTCCGTTCTCAACCTTTCGTGAATCATATACAAGTGTTGTAATATCAATATCAGCGCTTCCCTGCACGCACTCAAAATCTAAATCTTTTATCAGCTCTAAAAGTTTCATTTATGTTCTCCATTCCGTTTTTTATCAAAATAAATATAATAAAATTCTAAGACGCTGCCACGAAGCAGTGTCATAAAGCCAAGCGGATATTCGCAATCAGCTCTCCTGCCTGCTTAAATCTCTATCGTTCCCTCAAATGCAATAACCGCAGGTCCTGTCATCCAGACCGTATCGTTTTCTCTGTCATATTTTACCAATATATCACCGCCGAGCAAATGAACGGTTATCTCATCGTCGGTAAGACCATTTAAAACACAGGCAACGACTGTCGCACAAGTTCCCGTACCACAGGCAAATGTCTCACCAGAGCCACGCTCCCACACACGCATATTTACTTCATGTCTGTTTAACACCTGAACAAACTCAGTATTCACCCTGTCAGGAAACATAGGGTGATTTTCAAACTTAGGACCGACTTTATCAATAGGGAATTTATTTACATCCTCATCAATAAAAGTGACCGCATGAGGATTCCCCATTGAAACACAGGTTATCTTATAATCTTTTCCGTCAACATTTATATCTGCATCTATACACTCCTCAGTATCAACCTCAACAGGAATATCTTTTGACTTAAGGATAGGTGCTCCCATATTTACCTTTACAAGCGAAACCTTTCCAGCCTCAACAGTAAGTTCAAGCTCTTTTATGCCGCTTTTAGTTTCGATAGTAAGATTTTTCTTGTCAGTAAGTCCCTTATCATAAACATATTTTGCAACACATCTGATACCGTTACCACACATTGCCCCCTCTGAGCCGTCGGCATTATACATAGCCATTCTAAAATCTGCAACATCAGATGAACATATCAGTATAAGACCGTCAGAACCTATTCCAAAATGTCTGTGGCTTACGATTTTTGAAACCTCACCCGGATTTTCTATCATCTGCTTAGTACAGTCAACATAAACATAATCATTGCCGCATCCATGCATTTTTGTAAACTTCATAAATATGTCCTCCTAAAATCATCTATAAAAATTCTGCTTTTATATCTATTTCTATTCATAATAAGATAATTGATGTAAATTGTAAACACTGATTATTCACACCTCTAGTACAACGATTTCAGCCTGTTTAAAATTCATGCAAAACAATTTATCACATAATGAGCACAAGTTTATCTCCCCACTGTCCATAAACTTTTTTGCCATTTTTCCTAATATATGCACGCAATTGTATATAATGTTTTTTACTTGATTTTTTTAATGTAAGTGTTGTCTTTGCTGCTCCTGCTGATATAGTTTTATACTTGAGGTTTTTCTTAAATTTGGTATCTGTTGCATATCTTAACTGATATCCAGATATATTTTTAACCTTTCCAAAATAAACCGTAACCTTATTTTTTCGTACACTCCATTTTTTTATTTTGACTCTTGCCGGCTTTTTATCCGATGTGACAGTATTGTTGCCTGGCTTTGCCGTCGGCGATACAGTTGGTTCTTCGGCTGGCTTCTGTGTTGGCTCTATTGTCGGTGTTACAGTTGGTTCGGCTGGCTTCTGTGTCGGCTCTGTTGTTGGTGTTACAGTTGGCTCTTCGGCAGGACTCTGTGTTGGCTCTGTTGTTGACGATATAGTTGGTTGTTCTGTTGGTTTCTGTGTTGGCTCTGCCGTTGGTGATACAGTTGGTTGTTCTGTTGGCTTTTGTGTCGGCTCTGCCGTTGGTAATATAATTGGTTGTTCAACAGGCTTCTGCGTTGGCTCTGCTGTTGGTAATATAATTGGTTGTTCTGTTGGTTTCTGTGTTGGCTTTGCCGTTGGTGATACAGTTGGTTGTTCTGTTGGCTTCTGTGTCGGCTCTGCTGTCGGTGACATAGTTGGTTTTGATGAAGGTGCCTGCGTCGGCTGTGTTGTAGACTGTGCCGGCTCTGCAAGGCTGAAAAAGTCAACAGAATAACTTACATCATTCCCATCACCCAAGCCTGTAATATTTACATCATATATATCACCTGCACTATAGTCACCTGACATCTCAGGTTTGAAGATAATACATCCTTTTTGTCCATATCCATCATTGTTTACATTAAAATAACCATCTGCCGCATCATTTGAAAAATTCCATGTTTTTCCATCACTTTTTCTTGTAAGTTTTACTTTGACAGAAGTAATGTCAACTATTTTCCCCATAGAAACTGACCACGGATATTCTGTTCCAAAATATTCTACAGGCATATTTTGTGCCGGCCATGCAACACCATATTCTGAAGCCTTGCTGTTTTTCATATCAAAAGAATACATAGCACTATATGTTCCCTTTTTCCCTGATACTGCACCAAAACCTGTATATTTCATTTTAGGATTTAATATCCATCTCCTATGACCGACCCTATCAATATTAGAGGAATCACCATCTTCCATCCAGCCGTTTATTATGCTCCAATTTAAACTGTTACCGCTCCATGAAGCCCATGCAATATTGCTGCGACATGCACCATCTGCACCTAGTTTATATAAACTTTCGTCCATATCTGCCGGCTTTTCGGGATAATGACTAAGTTTGCCATTTACATAATCAACTAAAGCCGCAGCCTGTGTCATACTGTTATAATCATCATTTAATTGTACATCTGATGAAATCCCTGCAATATACCTTACACAATTAAGCATCTTTACCGCGCTATTTAATGTTTCATCAGAAAGTTTACCCGCCGAATAACTGCCACTGACAACAGGTTCCTCGGCGTATGTCAATTTATCATTCACTGTTACACCACTTGCATTACAAAAATTCTTTATCTCTTCCTGTGTATGATATATTACATTTATTCCCTGTGCCTTTGTATCATCAGCTCTTACATATCCGCTTGCCATTGTCACGCATAAAACTATCGTCAAAATAAGGCAGACAATCTTTTTCCCTTTTAATCTCATAATATTTTCCTCCTTTTTGTACTCTCCTAATTTCATTTTTACAACTAAGTATATTATAATAAATTTTTTGAAACAAGTAAAACAATTTACGGATTTTTCTTGTTAATTTCCGTCTATATGATATAATTTTTACATTAGACTCTACTTGTATAAGATGAATTTTTCATCTTTTTAAAGAAAGAATACATAACTTTATATACAATAAATTCAGACTACTATTAGAAATGAGGATATTATGAGACACAAAATAGTACTTATGACAGGCGGCACTGAAACACTTGAATATTTTTCACTGCAATTAAAAAAAGGATTTGAAGCCTTAGGATATAAGATTTTTATTTTTGATCAGACAGAGGAGGAGGAAAGCGCCGAAAAGCTTTGTGACTTTGCTACATCGTATGACACAATACTTGTCACTTTCAATTTTGATGGTATTCATTATGAAACTTCTCTTTTTAATATGAACGGTATCTCCATCTGGGACGAAAGAAAAATACCATGTGTTAATATCGCAGTAGATCATCCCTATTTTTATCCTGAGCTGTTTGATATACATCCAAATATTTTTTATGAAGTTTCAATAGATAGATATCATGATAAATATATGAAAAAATTTTATCCAAAGCTCATGAGTGGAACTTTCCTTCCTTTAGGAGGAACCTCCCTCTATCCAAATGGTGATTTCAAAAAATTAAATAACCGAAAATATGATATATGTTTTACCGGAAATTATACACCACCTGAAGCCTTTGATAATGCAATAAACAGACTCGGTGACGAATATGCAATGTTTTATCTCGAAA
Source organism: Eubacterium sp. MSJ-13 (assembly GCF_018918235.1). Classification (GTDB taxonomy): domain Bacteria; phylum Bacillota; class Clostridia; order Lachnospirales; family Lachnospiraceae; genus Butyribacter. The sequence goes on along the minus strand of NZ_JAHLQE010000143.1, from coordinate 1,141 downwards.
TAATACATGACCTTATCTCAAATCCCGACAAACCTGATGATCTCACAATGGAAGAACATCTTAAAAAAGCAATTCCTGGTATTACACGAGAAGAGATAAAGACTGCAATCCCAAATATGATTTTTATCGATACTTACATAAGATGCTATTTTAGAGGCGAAGTTGTCAGAACTCTTGCCGATGCTGGTTTTAAGATACATTGCGTTGGACAGGGATATGACAAACTTCATTGCAAACATCCGGAAAACATCGATATGGACCCAAAACAACTTTCTCTCGGTTGCCTTGAAGCACTTGCCGACAGCAAACTTTCATTAAATGTGATGCCATGGTTCAAAGATGGTGCGCACGACAGAATATTCAATTCTATGTGTAACGGAGCAGTCTGCATTACAGACCACAGCAAATATCTCGATGAAATACTTACACAAAATGAAAATATAATCTTTTATGATTTAAAACAACTCGATAAGCTGCCCGAAATTTTTGAAAACGCATTAAATGATACTACAAAACTAGAAAGCATACAGAAAAACGCATTTGAATACGCAATCAAGGAACACACTTGGTACGCAAGAGCAAAACAACTTCATAATGAACTTTTAAAATTCTTATAGAGCACCAGGGACAGATTGTTCAACTCACGAGATATTTTAACACTATCAAGTAAGTCCCCCACTTCTATTGCGTAGAGCAATAAGTGGGGGACTTACTTGATAGTGTTAAAATAAAACAATAAAAATAAACCCCTATACCAAGATAAGGGTTTATTTTTATTATGATAAAATTCTCAAATTGATTATTCAGCTGCTTCTGCAAGAATCTCCTTCTTATTGTAAGAACCACAAGCCTTGCATACTCTATGAGACATCATTAAAGCTCCACATTTGCTGCATTTTACCAAATTTGGTGCTGACATCTTCCAATTTGCTCTTCTTTTATCTCTTCTTGATTTTGAAGATTTATTCTTTGGACAAATAGACATTACATTCCACCTCCTAGCCTTTTCCTTTACAACACTTCTCCGATTATACCTAATATTCGGAGACTTGTCAATATGTTTTGACAGATTTTTTATTTTTTATGTAACAGTTCAGCCTTGTCATAGTCAAAAGGAAGAAATTTAAAAACTTTTTTAATA
>NZ_JAHLQE010000044.1 GCF_018918235.1 Eubacterium sp. MSJ-13 | reverse complement strand
CTATAGTTGCCATGACAGCGGATGCATTTGACGAGGATATAAAGAGGACGATGCAGGCGGGCATGAATGAACATCTGACGAAACCGATTGATATTAAGGTACTTATATCAACGCTGGTGTCACTTGTAACATCTGAATAGCCGATATTAAGGTTTGTTTGATGCGCACGCAAAAAAAATAAAAAAGTTAAAAAATATTGCAACAAAAATTCACCTTTACTGTTTATAAGGATGACGGAGAAAAAAATAATCGTCATCCCGGGAATATTAAAAAACAGAAAGGTGAATTTTTATTATGAGAAAAAAATTATTGATTATAATGATGACAGCAGTAATGGCAGCAACAGGTATTGGAGGTTCAGCAGCAAATATGGCTGGTGCATCAGGCGTTAAAGATGTAGCAGCAGTATCGGCAAAAACTGCTAAAAAGAAAGCACTTACAGCAGATCAGGTTTTATCAAAGATTAAGAAAAGTATGAAAACAAGCTATACATGTGACAATAAGTTAAAGATGAGTGATGGCATAACGTATTATGACCTTGACAAGTCAAAAGTTGAAAGTATGGCATATGAGGCAAACAGCAATTCGAGTATAAACATGGATGTGGCAGTAGTTGTTAAGGTAAAGAAAGGCTATGCAGATACGGCAAGGGCAAAACTTCAAAAATCACTGACACAGACTGTTGATTACAATAAACTTTACAATATGGACACATTGCGTGTAAATCAGGCAAGGATTTTTGTTAAAGGAAATTATGTAGGTATGTTTATTCTTGGCAAAAAAGCAAGTGATAAGCTCAGTGTACAGAAACAGGCAAAGATAGCAAAATCAGAAGCAGCCAAGATAGACAAGGCATGGAAATCTGTATTTGGCGGCAATGTAAAAAATTTTGCAAAGGTTAATTAGCAGCGGGAGAAGATAAATGGTTTTTTCGAGCATAACATTTTTAATGTATTTTTTGCCGGTGACTCTGTGCATATATTATATTGCACCTGCGAAACTAAAAAATACTCTTTTATTTATTTGCAGTCTTGTATTTTATGCGTGGGGTGAGCCGGTCTATGTAAGCCTGATGTTATTTTCAACGGCACTTGATTATACATGCGGACGGATGATAGATAAAAACAGAGGCAAAAAAACTGCAAAATTATTTTTGTTTATATCTGTATTTGTAAATCTTGGAATGTTATGTACTTTTAAATACAGTGGGATGCTGGCAGCAGGTGTACAGAAGATATTTCATTATTCTGTGCATGTGCCGGCACTTGCACTGCCTATAGGGATTTCATTTTATACATTTCAGACAATGAGTTATTCGATAGATGTATATCGGGGAGTGATTCCGGTACAGAAAAATATAATATCATTTGGTACATATGTTACATTGTTCCCACAGCTTATAGCCGGACCTATTGTCAGATATGAGACAATAGCAGGGGAGATTGATAAAAGAAAACATTCCACAGAAGATTTTGCATATGGTGTTAAGCGTTTTGTGTGCGGACTGACGAAGAAAGTTTTGCTGGCAAATAATATCGGCTTATTGTGGGAAAGCGGTTCAAAACAGGTTTTAAGCGGTGGCGGTTCAATGGCAACAGCATGGCTGGCACTTATTGCCTATGGATTTCAGATATATTTTGATTTTTCGGGTTATTCTGATATGGCTATAGGTCTTGGAAGAATGTTCGGCTTTCATTTTTGTGAGAACTTTAATTATCCGTTTATGGCAGACAGCATAACTGACTTTTGGAGGAGATGGCATATTTCAATGGGAAGCTGGTTCAGGGATTATGTGTATATTCCGCTTGGTGGGAGCAGAAAGGGAACGGTAAGACAGATTATAAATATAGGAATTGTATGGTTCCTGACAGGATTATGGCATGGTGCATCAGTTAATTTTATATTGTGGGGGATTTATTTTGGAATAATACTGATGGCTGAAAAGGTATTTATATTGAAATGGCTTGAAAAGATACCAAAAGTTTTCAGAAGATGTTACTCATATCTGCTTGTCACTATTAGCTGGATATTGTTTGCATGCACAAAGAAAGCAGAGGGTGTGGCATTTTTTAAGGCAGTGACGGGATTAGGAAAAAATGCATTGTGTGACAGGGAAAGCATGTATCTGATGTTTTCATATCTGCCGCTTATTGTGGTGTGTTTTGTGGCAGCAGCACCGTTTGGAAAAAATATATACAATATAATACAAAAAAGGTCAGATACAAAGTTTGCAAATGCTTCTGTTGCGGTATTTGATATCATGCTTTTAACATTTGGGATGTTTTTGAGTGTTGTATATCTTATAAGCAGTTCGTATAATCCGTTTTTGTATTTTAGATTTTAGACATGTTAAAAAATTGGCGGTGAGCCTTATAATGTACATTTGAAAATGATTGTTAGGAAATGGAGATTGACATGAAAAACAGAATCATTGCTTTTTATTTTGTTCTGATGCTTGTTTTTGGTGCAGTTTTAGAAACAATGACACCTGACAGAGAGTATTCTGAACAGGAAAAGAGAAATCTTATGCAGCGCAGTGATATATTAAAAAATACTGACAGGATGGGAAAAAAATTTGGAGATAATGTGGAAGAATATCTGACAGACCAGTTTCCAAAAAGAGATAATATTGTGACAATAAAGACAATGTCAGATATTATTATGGGAAAGCGTGAAGCAGGCGGGGTATTTATCGGTAAGAATAATTACCTTATTGACACATTTCCTGAATACGACAAAAAGATATTTAATAAGAATCTCAGAAATATGGCTGAATTTAGAAAAAGACTGGCACAAAATAAAATACAATGCAGGGAGATGCTCGTACCTGCATCGGTTGAAATCCTGAGTGATAAACTTCCGAAGTATGCCTGTCATATCAGCCAGAAAAAACTTATCAGTGAGGCGGGACAGAAAGTTCCGGGAGTTATAGATATAACAGATGTGCTTAAAGCACACAAGAATGAGTATATATATTATAAATCTGACCATCACTGGACGAGCGTGGGAGCTTATTATGCATATGTTGAATGGAAAAAATCACTTGGTATGAAAGCTAAACCGCTTAGTTCATGGAAGAAAGAGATACTATGCGATGACTTTAAGGGAACAACATGGAACAAAGTGAGCCTGCCGGGAAAAAAGTATCAGGATGAGATTATTGGATATTATCATAATAAAAAAAGAAGGGTTTCGTACAACAATGATTATTATGTCGCAGATTCGATATATGAAAACTCATATCTTAAAGGAAAAGACAAATATGGCGTGTTCTTTAACTCAAATCAGGTATTGACAACGATACAGGGCGGTGGAAAAAAAGGAAAACTTCTTTTGGTAAAAGATTCATATGCAAATACATTCGCACAATTTGTCATAGATGATTACAAGGAAGTGCAGATGATAGACATGCGTTTTTTCAGGGGAAATCTTGCATCATATGCGATAAGTAATAAATTTGATTATGTTCTTGTACTGTATGGCTGTAGCGGGTTTGCGACGGAGGAGAAGAGATTTTAGCAGGTTCTTGACATAACTGGTAAAAATAGGTTAATATATACGGCAGAGTGAGATTTAATTTGCAGTTCACATTTGTGTGAGTGGCATTATATTTAAGTCACATGAAGGGGTACACCACCGCGGGTGTATTTCTTTGTGTGGCTTTTTTTATTAAATTCGCAAGGCAAGAGAACTTGTTCTCTTGTAATTTAATAACGATAAAATCTTTTAGCGCAAAGTGCGGCAGATGCGAAGCATCTGGATTTTAGAGTTTATTACAAAAAAAGTTCCGCGGATGTGCACAGATGCGTAAAGTAATTAGTTGCAAAAAATATGCAACACGCATCTGGCACGCAAAGTGCTGCAAAACCTTTGAAAATTTAGAAAAAATAAAATTTAAGTAGGTTTGCCCACTTTGTTTTTAACATTTTAAATTCGCATTATAAATTATAAAGGAGAGCGATGTATGGTACATATTAACGGAAAAGACGAAAATGCAGCAGGTATGACAATTCAGAAATACCTTGATGAGAATGATTACACAGTTACGCACATTGCAGTTGAGTGTAACGAAAAGATTGTGGATAAGAGCGATTATTCAAGTTATGTTTTAAAAGATAATGATATTGTTGAAATAGTAAGTTTTGTTGGAGGTGGCAGTGGTATGTCAAAAGATACGTTTACATTAGGTGGAAAGGAATTTTCATCAAGATTTATATTAGGTTCAGGAAAATATTCAATGGAGCTTATCAAGGCGGCTGTTGAAAATGCGGGTGCACAGATAATCACACTTGCGGTAAGAAGAACAAACACAAAGAAAAGTGAAAACATTCTCGATTATATTCCGGAGGGTGTAACGCTTCTTCCTAACACTTCGGGAGCAAGAGATGCCAAAGAAGCGGTAAGAATAGCAAGAATGTCAAGAGAACTCGGCTGTGGTGACTTTGTAAAAATCGAGATAATGAAAGACAGCAAATATCTTCTTCCTGACAATGCCGAGACAGTAAAGGCTACGGAAATCCTTGCAAAAGAGGGATTTACGGTACTTCCTTATATGTACCCTGACCTCTATACAGCGAGAGACCTTGCAAATGCCGGTGCAGCAGCGATAATGCCGCTTGCTTCACCGATAGGTTCAAACAAAGGTCTTGCGACAAAAGAATTTATCCAGATAATAATTGATGAATCAGACCTTCCTGTTATCGTTGACGCAGGTATTGGAAAACCATCACAGGCTTGTGAGGCTATGGAGATGGGGGCAGCAGCTATCATGGCAAACACAGCTATTGCGACAGCAGGTGATATACCAGCAATGGCAGGAGCATTTAAGTCTGCGATTGAAGCTGGAAGAAGTGCTTATCTTGCAGGACTTGGAAGGGTGCTTGAAAGAGGGGCACAGGCGTCTGATCCGCTTACGGGATTTTTGAGAGATTGATGGGCGAAACTTTGTAAGATATTGAGGGACTGTGTCGGCTGAATGACAATAACGCCGGCATCCTTTCGTCGATTTATGATATTACATATAGGAAAAGAGGAAGAAAAATGGCTGAAAATCAATTTTTTGTGGATTCTGATAAATTGTCTGAAAAGGCTTTGGAGCATAAGCATAAGTTAGAGACTGATCCGTCCTGCCGTACGAATCACATGGAGTATATGGAGGGGATGGAGAGGATTGAGTCTGATATTATGGATAAAGTGCTTTCCCAGATGGATTCGTATGATTATGATAAATATACGGCTGTTGATGTGCGCAGAGCACTTAACAGTGAGACTTGCAGTGTTGAGGATTTTAAGGCTCTGTTATCACCTGCTGCCGCTCCGTTTCTTGAGGAGATGGCACAGAGGGCTAAGATTGAGACAAGTAAACATTTTGGAAATACGGTCTATCTGTTTACACCACTCTACATTGCCAATTATTGTGAGAATTACTGTGTTTACTGCGGTTTTAACTGCTACAATGATATTAACAGAAAGAAACTTAATGCTGATGAGATTGAACATGAGATGAAAGTCATTGCAGATTCGGGTATTGAGGAGATACTTATGCTTACGGGTGAGAGCAGAAGTGCGAGTGATGTTAAATATATAGGTGAAGCCTGCAAACTTGCCACAAAATATTTTAGAAATGTAGGTCTTGAGATTTATCCGGTAAACAGTGATGAGTACAGGTATCTTCACGAGTGTGGTGCAGACTATATAACTGTTTTTCAGGAGACATACAATTCTGATAAATATGAGACACTTCACCTTATGGGACATAAGAGAGTATTTCCTTACAGATTTGAGGCTCAGGAGCGTGCTATCATGGGCGGCATGAGAGGTGTCGGCTTCTCGGCACTTCTCGGTCTTTCTGATTTTAGAAAAGATGCTCTTGCAAGTGCACTTCACATTTATTATCTCCAGAGAAAGTATCCTCATGTTGAGTATTCACTTTCATGTCCAAGACTTCGTCCTATCATCAATAATGATAAGATAAATCCGCTTGATGTTCATGAAAAAGAGCTTTGTCAGGTACTTTGTGCATACAGGATATTCCTTCCGTACATAGGAATTACTGTTTCATCAAGAGAACAGAAGCATTTCAGGGACGGAATCGTAAAGATTGCTGCAACAAAGGTTTCGGCAGGAGTTTCAACGGGTATCGGTGACCATGAGAGCAAATATGCAGGCGAGGACGATGCCGATGCAGGAGATGAGCAGTTTGAGATTTCTGATGCAAGAAGTTTTGATGAGATGTATGGAGATATGGAAGATGAAGGATTGCAGCCTGTTCTGAATGATTATGTGTATGTGGGATAAGATAGAAGCAGGTATGATGCGTGAATGTCAAAAAAAGACAATGTCAAAAAAAGAGAGGGTGTCTGCAATTTTTGGATAATCAGTTTTAAAAGACATGGATAATGGTATAGAAAGATGAAAGACGAAAAAGTGCATGAAATATACTCAGATGATAATACAGACAAACTTTATAACACAAGCGAAGGTTACAACACAAACAAAGTTTATAACACAAACAAAGTTTATAACACAAACAAAGTTTGTGTGACAAACCGGAAACTTGTAAAAGCGTATGCAGAAAATACAGGAGAAGTTGGGCTAAGACCAGAATTTGCAAAAGCCTATGCGGAGAACTCAGGTGAGGTGGATACGGACACAGAATTTGTAAAAACATATGCAAAAAATACAAGCGAAGCGGACTATACAAAGAGAGGGGGAGAAATGTTCCAATTCTCTCCCTTTCTTGAAAAGATAAGCGAGGTTGTGAAAAAGAAACCTGCCTTTATCATACTTCGTGAAAAGGACCTTCCACCCGGCATATATAAGAAACTTGCTGCCAAAGTCCTTGAGATATGCAATGGTGCAGGTGTGCCATGTGTACTTCATTATTTTTATAAGGAAGCGATAGAGCTTGGAGTAAAAAAGATACATCTTCCGCTTCATGTTCTTGAGCAGATGGCTGAAAGTGAAAAAAATTATTTTGATATAATAGGTGTTTCGATACATTCAGTAGAGCAGGCAAAGAGGGCAGAGGAACTTGGAGCATCCTACATAACAGCAGGTCATGTATTTGTGACGGACTGCAAGAAAGGGCTTGCACCGAGAGGGCTTGGTTTTCTTAAAGATGTTTGCGAAAATGTTGATATAGATGTTTATGCGATAGGAGGAATCTCTGAGAAAAATATGGATGACTGTATATCTGCGGGAGCAAGAGGTGTCTGTATGATGTCTGGTTATATGAAATAATGTTGAGTAAAAGTGAATAAAAATTATTAAAATGTAATAAATTTTTTGTATCATATTGCCAAAACTGTGTAAATGCGATAAAATAAGAATATATAAAAAGAAAATCGTTTGTGAATAAAAAGCAAGCGATTTTGTTTTTTAAGAAATATATTTGAATAAACATTTTGAAGGTAAACTTAAAATCAGAATAGAAAAAATACAGAGGGAAGTTATGCTTCAAGATAAATTCAAATGGGAAAGGTGGAGGATAGATATGAGCTATATCAATACGAATGATTTTTGTACAGGATGTAACAAGTGTATAAGAAACTGTCCGGTTTTTCCGTCAAACCGTGCGGTTGAGACTGGCAAGGTTGATGTGGAAACTGATGCATGTATAGATTGTGGAAAATGTATAGATGTATGTAGTCATGAGGCGAGAGTTTATACGGATGATACTGATATGTTTTTTGAAGACCTGAAAGAGGGGACAAAGATTACTGTTGTTATAGCACCTGCATTTATTGCAAATTATCCGAATGAGTACAAAAAAATACTAGGGTATATCAAAAAGCTGGGGGTATCACACATTTACAGTGTGAGCTATGGTGCAGATATTTGTACATGGGGGTATTTGAGATATCTTGAGAGAACGGGGAAAAAGGGGATGATATCAAGTCCATGTCCTGCTGTTGTAAGTTATATTGAAAGATACAGGACAGAGCTTATTGATTCATTGATGCCGGTATATAGTCCGGTAATGTGCATGGCAAAATATTTAAGAAAATATGAGGGAAGCCGTGATAAAATAGCATTTTTATCACCATGTATAGCAAAAAAATCAGAGATAAATGATGCAAACTGCGAAAATCTTATCTCATATAATATTACATTTAAGAATTTTATGGAACACATTGGTGATGCATATAAGACAGCAGATGAATACAATGATGAACTTCAATATGGTCTTGGAAGTCTTTATCCTATGCCAGGCGGCTTAAAGGAAAATGTAAAGTGGTTCTTAGGTGATGATGTATCTGTAAGACAGGTTGAAGGTGAACATGAAGCATATAAATTTTTGGATGACTATAAGCCAAGAGCAAACGGACCCGTTATGATAGATATTCTTAATTGTGGAAGCGGATGTCTTTTCGGAACGGGAACACAGCCTGATATTGATGAGCAGAAAGTATATGATGAGATTTCAAACCAGAGAAAAAATGCAAAGCGGGAGGTAAAAAGGTCAAGATTTAAGGGCACAAAGATTTCTTCATGGACTAAAAATGCAGGTCCGGCAGAGCGCTATAAGGCTTTATGTGAACAGTTTAAGAAACTTGACCTAAATGACTTTATAAGGAATTATACTGAAAAGAAAATTGAGATGAAGACGCCGTCGGCAGCAGAGCAGAGTAAGATATTTAAAGATATGAACAAGACTACAACAGCAGAACAGTGTATAGATTGCGGATGCTGTGGATTTGACAGTTGCAAAGAGATGGTCAAGGCTATTTATAATGGAATAAACAGCAAGGAAAATTGTATTCATTATATAAAGAGTGTTGCCGAAAATGAGAGAGATGAGATAGGCAGGCTGCATCGGGAAGAAAAGGAAAAACAGGAAAGAAAAGATAGTATGATAGCTGATATAGTTGAGCGGTTTGACAGTCTTAGTATGAGTATTTCAGAACTGTCACAGGCAAATGAAACCTCAGCAGGTGAAGCTACTGATATGTCAAAGAGTATATCAGAAGTATCAGATAGATGTAATCAGTTGAATGAATCGCTTAAAGTTATATTAGAATTTATAGATGTATATAAAGCTACATCAGCAGATATTACAGGAATAGCAGGACAGACAAATATGCTTTCACTTAATGCGTCCATCGAGGCGGCAAGAGCTGGAGAATCAGGCAGGGGATTTGCGGTTGTTGCGGGACAGATAGGGTCATTGGCGGCAGAGACAAGAAATCTTATAACCAAAAACAATGCACAGGCAGATGAGACATTACCAAGAATGCAGCTTTGTATAGATGTTATAAAAAAACTTGTGGAAGAAATGGAAAATATAAATGAAAAAGTATCGACTATAGCTGCAACTACAGAAGAAATAGCTGCACAGAGTCAGAGCTTACATAAGATGTCAAGTGATATAGCAGAAAGTGTAAGACTTATATAGATTATATTAATGCTATATGTTTATTCGTAAATAATGCTAAAAGCTTTAAAATAAATATAGAAATATATATTATACGGAGGATATGGTATGAAGAAAGAAAATAATGAGAATAGTAAAACAGGAAAAAACAGCAATCAGAATGTAAAGTTTTTACATTCTCTTAAAGCAAAGATATTGCTGTTGGTATTTTGTGCAGTATTATTGACTGTTGGTCTTAATCTTTTGACGGTTATTCCGAAGTCATCGTCAAATATTTCAGAGCTTACATCAAATTATATTTTGGATGTTGCAACAGTTGCAGGTGAGGGGATTGACAATGAGATAAGAATGTCCTCATACAATTCAATCATGACAACGGGAAATCTTAAAAGGCTTGTTGCGGATGTATCTATAAATGGAATAGAAGGCAGTTATACATATGTAGTCGATGCAGATGGAAAAATGCTATATCATCCGACAGCAGATAAGATTGGTCAGAGTGTTGAGAATGAAGTTGTCAAGAAAGTGGTAGCGGGTTTAAAGAGTGGTGACAGACCAAAGCCGGAAGTTGTAGAGTATACATTTAATGGTGAACAAAAATATGCCGGTCTTTATGTAGGAAAGAACAAAGAATTTGTACTTGTTGTAAATGCAGGCAGGGCAGAAATCATGTCAAGTATTACAGCCATAGTATCAGCTACTATAAGTGGAAGTATATTTACGCTTATAGTATGTCTTGTTATCGCTATATTTGTCACAAGGCGTATAGTAGCACCTATAATACATGCAACAAATACGGTAAAGAAACTTGGTGAACTTGACTTTAGCGAAGATGCTTCGGCAGACAGAAGGATGCTTAAAAGAAAAGATGAAGTTGGAGTTATGATAAGGTCATTTGCAGATTTCAGAAATGTTATCGTAGATGTAATGACGGAAATTTCTTCTCACAGTGATAAATTACAGGAGGCAGCGGCAACTCTTAACAAGAGTGCACATGAGTCGTCAACTGCGGCTGAACAGGTTGAGACAGCGATTACAGGTATAGCAACCGGTGCTACTTCGCAGGCTCAGGAAACACAATCAGCAACCGAGAATGTTATGGTTATGGGAAATATGATTCAGGAGGCTTCCACAGAAGTAAGCATGCTTGGCGAAAATGCTTCGGATATGCATACGGCAAGTGAAAATGCAATGGGTATTCTTACAAAACTTGAAGAAATCAATTTAAAAACAATGGAAGCAATACATATTATAGGAGAACAGACACAAAAGACGAATGACTCCGCAGCAAAGATAAAAGTTGCAACTGATATGATTTCGGAAATTGCAGAAGAAACAACACTTTTATCACTCAATGCGAGCATAGAAGCCGCAAGAGCAGGTGAACAGGGACGAGGATTTGCCGTAGTCGCAAATCAGATACAGAAACTTGCCGAGCAATCTGCTGATGCTACTACGCAGATTACCGAAGTTATAAGTGCACTTATAAATGATGCTCAGGAGAGCGTACAGACTATGGAAGAAGTCAAGGAAGTAATGAATCAGCAAAATGAAAATGTGACAAAGACTGAACAGGCATTTAGAAGCGTTGAACAGGGAATTGCAAGATCAATGGAAAGTGTTGAAAGCATTACTGAAAAGACAAGAAAACTTGATGATGCAAGGTCGAGCGTTGTCGATGTTGTCCAGAGTCTTTCAGCCATAGCTGAAGAAAATGCTGCAAGTGCAGAGGAAACGTCAGCTTCGGCAAGTGAAGTCGGTTCTATTATGGATGATGTTTCAAACAATGCTAATATGCTTGACGAGATAGCAGCACAGTTAAATGCAAATGTTAAGAAATTTAAGATGTAAGTCAAGCGGATATTCACAATCCGTTCTGCTATTTTCTCATAACACTATCAGTTGCTATCACAGCATATCAGAAGGGGATTGTATTCCTCCTCGATAGTGTTAAAAGCCGCTAGTGTACTGTATCAATGATACAGTACACTAGCGGCTTTTATTATGTTATATAAATATGGTTAGAGCTGTCGATAGTCAATTTGAACAATTACTGATGATAGTGTGCGAGGAAATCCTTTAATCCGTCCATAGACTTTTCAAGCACTGAAAGCTGTGGAAGGTATACGATACGGAAATGGTCTGGACTATCCCAGTTAAATCCGCTTCCCGGTACGATAAGAACTTTTTTCTCACGCAGGAAATCTATTGCAAATTTCTCGTCGTTCATTATATTGAACTTTTTCATATCAAGTTTAGGGAATATATAGAATGCTGCTTTAGGTTTGACAGCAGATACTCCCGGTATATCATTTAATGCCTTATAAATAAAATCTCTCTGTTCAAAGATTCTTCCACCCGGCTGAATATAAGTTTCAACGCTCTGATATCCGCCGAGGGCAGTCTGGACGATGGACTGAGCCGGAACATTGGAACAAAGTCTCATATTTGAAAGCATATTTAAGCCTTCAATATAATCTTTTGCCATATCTTTTCGTCCACTTAAAATCATCCATCCGATTCTGAAACCTGCTATCATATGTGATTTTGAAAGACCGCTGAATGTTATACAGAAAAGGTCAGGTGCAAGGGATGCGATAGAAATATGTTTTTCGCCATCCATAACAAGCCTGTCATATATCTCGTCAGAAAAGATCATAAGCTGATGCTCTCTTGCAAGTTCAACAATCTGTTCAAGCACTTCCTTTGGATATAAAGCACCTGTAGGATTGTTTGGATTTATGATAACGATAGCTTTTGTCTTATCGGTTATCTTCTTTCTCATATCTTCGATATCAGGATACCATTCTGACTGCTCATCACATATGTAGTGAACAGCTTTTCCACCTGCAAGTGTGGCGGTAGCAGTCCAGAGAGGATAATCAGGTGAAGGAATAAGTATCTCATCGCCGTTGTCTAAAAGTGCCTGCATACAGAGATTGATAAGTTCGCTTACACCATTTCCTGTGTAGATATCATTTATCGTCACATTAGGAAGATTTTTAAGCTGTGCATACTGCATGATAGCTTTTCTTGCTGTATATATACCTTTAGAGTCAGAATAACCCTGTGAGTGTTCAAGTTCATGACGCATATCTATAAGAACCTCTTCAGGTGCTTCAAATCCGAAAGGAGCGGGATTTCCGATGTTGAGTTTAAGAATCTTTGAACCCTCGGCTTCCATGCGGTTTGCCTCATCAAGAACAGGACCTCTAACATCGTAAAGCACATTGTCAAGTTTTGAAGATTTTTTTAATGTTTTCATTTTTGTATATCCTTTCTGTGTTTCTATTTTGGATTTAATGTCATTTGGCATAGTATTTAAACTTTTATTATCGTTTTTTTCTGTAGTATGTGTATTTATATCCGCTGAATCTGTACTGTTGTGAAAGTTTTCAGACAGGATGTTTATATCTGTTTGAACTTTAGTGCCTGCTGCTGCCGATGGCTGTTTTGGTTCGGTAAGATTTTGAGGGACATCAAAACCTTGAAGCCACATGGGATTTACATCAAGTGCAAGACTTAAAATATTTAAAATATCTTTTCCTGGTTCGTTTTTACCATTGCAGTATTGACTTAAATAATTTTTGGCAAGTTTTACATTGTATCTTTCACAGTATGGTTTTGCGAGGTTAAGTACATCAACCTGTTTTAGGCCACGCTGTTTCATAATAAGATTAAGGCGTTTCGCCACATTTTCGGTTTTATTCATGCGTTACGCTCCTTTAATGCAATTCTGAAATTTTGATATAGTATAACATTAGTTCAAGAAAAGTTCAAGAGTTTTGACGGATAAAAACATTGTAAATATATTATAACAAAAAAGTTCAAAATAATTGAACTATTGAGGAAAAAATAGATGATATACAAAAATACATTATTGATGTATACTGTTTGTATCGTTTATACGGATTTATGCAGTTGTTAGATGTAGAAACATAAAAATATGGTTTAACACTATCAAGCAAGCAGCAAAGCGGATTGCGAATATCCGCTTGACAGAAAACAGGAGGATAGTGTGAAAAATAAAATTTTTCACACACAAGATTTGTGTCTGTGCACACTTGACA
>NZ_JAHLQE010000109.1 GCF_018918235.1 Eubacterium sp. MSJ-13 | reverse complement strand
TTTTTTTTGATGAACAATAAAAATTCACATTTTGTTTATGTTTTTGTGCATTTCTAAAAATACTCATTCCAGATAATACTAATACTAGATAAGACCCCATCCCTGTCTTATCCCCGGCATCTGTTCTCCCTCTATCCCCGCTGCATATTTTGTCATGTATGCTATAAGTTTTTCTCCATACATATTTTCGTCATTTTCCATTACGATTCCCCACTCCATTATGCGTGCCGCATATCCCGAAACTTTTGGTGCTGCAAAAGATGTTCCCGTCTTTTTCACATACCCGCCGCCATATCCTGCCGCATCAACATCCACACCATACGCAGCTATAAGCGGAACAAGTCTCCCGTCTGCCGTGTAACCTCTGCCTGAAAATGCAGCCATACTGCCTGACAGCTCATTAAATGCCCCGACAGAAAGCACTTTTCTTGCTGTAGCAGGTATCGTCACTGTCGTATCAGGTGAAGGTCTTAAAAATCCGGTTGACAGCCCCACTGCCTCCAATGTCGGAAGCCACATATCGACCACACCGCATTTGATACTGCCGGTTATCAAAAACTCTATGCTCCATATTCCCGATACTATATAATCTGCCCCCACATTAGGGCGTATCTGTACTTCCATAAGCTGTTTTGCATTGTACGGCGTCGGCATGACCATCACATTATCAATATTCTCACGACTTGAACTTACAGTCACACTGTCTGTGATATTTATTCTCTTTCCCGACGGAGTATTTAAAAATGTCTCAAATTCATCCTGAAAATACTTCCATATAAATACTCTTATATTTCTCTCATTTTCCCCTATCGCAAACTCTGTCCGTTCGCTGTCCTCTGACACCTGAGTTCTGACATGATGCCTTGAATCCCCTTCATTTCCTGCTGCCACTACAACTATATTTTTCCATATCCCGTTTATATCCGTTATATAATTCTCAAACAGCGTGTTTCCGTCATGTGCCCCCTCGTTTGTGCCAAAACTCAAATTTATGACTACCGGCATTTTTAACTCTATCGCTTTTCTAAGCACATAGTCTATCCCTTCCATTATATCTATCGTTCTCGTGTACCCTCCGCTGCCTGCACTGCTTCTTTTTAATGCAACTACTATAAGTCCGCTCTCATACGCAATACCTCTAACCGAAACCCTCTGTCCTTCTGGCAGACTTCCCGCTGCTATAGATGCAACCGCTGTCCCATGTCCTCCAAGACCGTCACTTGCAGGAACTATCATCTCAGCAAACCTTCTGTTTCCCGTGTCTATCGCATTATTTATATCACCGCTGTCATACTGTGCACCGTATCCGTAACCTGACGGCTCTCTGCCCTGTGCCATCTCACCTTCGATATTCTGGTTCCATAGATACAGTAATCTTGTTTTTCCATCATAATCCCTGAAAGCCGAATGAAAATAGTCAATCCCCCCTTGTGTTAAGTTCTTTTTCAAGCAATATCTTTCTAACTGAACTTTCACACCATTTTTTTGCATCTGTATCAACAATCCTGCCACTTTTTAAATATTCTGCCGGCGGATTTATCTTCATATCATAAAGAATATTTATTATATCTCTGACGCTTTTTTTCTCATTCCTAAGCTTTCTTATAAAACAGACTATCTCATAAGATTTCTCTTCCGTTTCCAATGTTCTTACACCATCTTGATATACAATCTTAAATCCATATGGCGGTTTACTTCCAAGATAGTTTCCCTCCATTCTCTTTATCTCTTTTGCAAATCTCACCTTTATTGATATATCCGAAGCGTAAAGCTCATTCACCAGATTTTTTAAGTTTATGGAAAATTCCTTTCTTCCATAAGTATCGTAAAATGAATCATATCCATCAGTTACTGAAATAAAACGAACATTTAAAAGTGGAAATGTCTTTTGAAGATATTCCCCGACGTCAATGTGGTTTCTTCCAAAGCGCGACAAGTCCTTTACTACTACGCAGTTTATCTTTCCCTCTTTTATATCCATATACATTCTTTTAAATCCTGGTCTGTCAAAGTTCATTCCGCTTTTTCCGTAGTCACAGTAACACTCTTTAAATACGATATCACTATGTTTTTCAATAAAATCCCTGCATATCATTATCTGATTTTTTATCGACTGTGCTTTTTTTTCATTTACCTTTACCGAAAGTCTTGTATATATTGCTGCATGATAGATTTTCAAAATAACCTCCATTATTTTTTATTGACTTTCTCATATAATCTGCTGTCTATTATAGCAAGTTCCTTTTTTTCACAGACTATCCATTTATCCTTTTCATTTTTTACTGTTTTCTTTAATTTATAATTTATCTTACTGTTTTTCCCCTGTGCCATGCTTCCTGCATATATTTCGTTTTCAAGTATTCTCTTAACAGTCTGTGCAAACCATTTCTTTTTTATATATGCACCATTTTCCGTTTTTTTCTCAAACGGTGTTTTATATTTTTCCCCAGAAATTTTTCTCTGTTCAAACGGTGTCGGTATTTCTCTATCATTCAGATATGCTGCAATACCATTCAGTGAAAAGCCGTTATTCCTCATTTCAAACACTTTCCTTATAATATCTGTCACATCACTGTCAGGTATCAGTTTATTTTTATCAGCCGGTGATTTTTTATACCCATACGGTGCAAATGCCCCCACATATCTTCCTTTTTTCATGTTTATCCTAAGCTGTGCTCTGACTTTTACTGATATATCACTTGAATACTCATCATTTATTATGCTTTTCATATGAAGATACATCTGTGTCTTAAAAAAATCGGTGTCATATGCTGAATCGTAATCATCCGCAATAGAAATAAACCTTACTCTCCTGCTTTTTAAATAATATTTAAGAAATCTCCCTACCTCTATATAATCTCTGCCGATTCTCGACATATCTTTGACTATGATACAGTTTATATTCCTGTTTTCTATATCGCATATCATCCGCCTAAACTCCGGTCTGTCAAAATCCTGACCGCTGTAACCATCATCAATATAAGTGCCGCATAAAATGATCCCTCCCATATACTCTTTTTCTGACATCATATGTGACTTATTAAACCTTAATATATAATCATTTATAAGTTTTTTCTGATTGAGTACACTGTCACTGTAATCTTCAAAAAACTTTTTATCTCTTCTGCTAAGTCTTATATATGCCGCCGCCCTGTATATGTCATTCTTAATGTCTCTGCCACCAGATATCTTATCTGTCTTAACTTTAACACAATCCCCCGAATCTATAATTCCCATAATCACGCCTTTTCCGCTTAATCCCCCCTCTGCTGCCCCACTCTGCATGATTTTTATTCTTTCATCTATATCACGGTCATCATCCATGCTTTCTTTCACATATAAGCTGCCATGACTTTTTTCTGAAAAATCCAGCTTTCCTCTATCAGTAGGATAAACCCTTCTTGGCTCTTCTATATATATTACCTCAGGCACATCTCTTAATCTGTCAAGTAAACCTGCATCAATATCTACTATGGCGTACTGTGCGAGAAGTTCTGCTACCTTCACACTATCATCGATTGCTCTTACCCCGTCAAGACTTCCATAATATTTAACAATAACCTTCACCACTGCCTCCTACTGCCTTTTACAACGCCAAAATATAACGACATTTTCTTTTTCACCGACAAATATCCTCTTTACAAATATATTCAGAAACATTTCTTTTTCCACATCTGTTTTTACATTATCGCGGATTTTTTTTATGTGTTGTGAGATATCCTTATTATTTACTTTTGTATTCTGTTCGCTTTCCTGCATAAGAAAAAGTTTTATAAGCCTGTCAAAAAAAAGCTGATATAACCTTTCGGTTTCTATCAGCTTTTTTTCCTTTCCTGTGCAATTCCTGCAGCACAGCCATCCTTTTTTTGCCCTGTCCATGACAAGTGCCTTTTTACATGACATGCATTTTGTAATCCCGTGAAAGATATGTCTTGAACTGTTCCTTCTGTGGCTGGTGCCATAATATTTCTTTATGTCCTCTGGGAGCATTGTCTTATCTATTATGGCAGTATCAGCATTTATATCCTCCGATATCCGCCACTCATCCGGATATTGTTTTACCCGCTTTTTCAATGGAAGAAACTCATTTTCATATCTGTGCCATACATGATATCCAAGATACGACGGTTCATGAAGTATTCTCCACACCATAGAAACTGTCATGTCAAATGTCTGTGCAATATTTTTATATGTACTACCTTCATACCTCATTTCATATATTTTTCTTATGATATCTGCTTTTTTTTCATCTACCGTTATCTTTCCGTCATTCAGCTTACAGCCATACGGCAGTTTTGCCACCGCATACTCTCCTGACACTTTTTTTGCCTCCAGTGAACTTTTTACTTTTCTTGAAATGTCACTGCAATAATACTCGTTAAACAGTGTCTTAAACGGATGTATGATTCCTGAATATTCACCCTCATCACTGTCGTAACTGTCTAAGATAGCTATAAACCTTACCTGCCTTAACGGAAAATATTTTTCCCTAAGTTCTGATATAAGGAGATGATCCCTGCTGAGTCTTGAAAAATCTTTCACGACGACGGTATCCGCTTTTCCAAGTTCTACCAATGCAAGCATCTTCATAAATGATGGTCTTTTTCTGTCTGTTCCACTAAAACCGTCATCTATAAATTCACATACTTCCTCTCTATCACCTCCTAGTTCATTCTCTGAAACATAACTCCTCAAAAGAAGCATCTGATTTTCTATGGTATTGCTTACCTTTCCTCCTCTCTTATCTTTTTTTGATATCCTCATATATAGGGCTATCACCTTCTTTTCCCTCCGGAATATGTTTCCTTATAATATATTATGCGTTTTATTTTGTATTATTCGTATTATCTGATTCCTCTGAAGAAGTATTCTGATTCTGGCTGTCATCTGATTTACCTGACTGTCTGCCCTTTCCTCCTCTTCCTGAATCTTCCCTGATAAGTACTTTGGTAACATTGTCACCGTCAAATGCAAGCCCTATTATGCTTCCCTTTTTTATATCCGATACCGAGGCATCCGTTTTTGTCTGATCCATTCCCGATTTTTGAACAGTAACATCATCACTTAATGTCACAGTTGCTGTTTCACCCGTACTCTTAAATCCCGGTATTCCACCATTTTTTCCATCAGGTGCACCACTTCCCTGTGGCATCTGTGGTTTTTCACCGTTCTTTGCATCAGGTGCTGTGCTTCCCTGTGGCATCTGTGGTTTTTCACCGTTCTTTGCATCAGGTGCTCCACTTCCCTGCGGCATCTGCGGCTTTTCACCATCTTTTGCGTCAGGTGCCCCGCTTCCCTGTGGCATTTGTGGCATATTTTCATCTTTTGACAAAACCTCATAAGTCACTTTTCCATCGTTACTTACACTTGTAACTTTACCATATACTGTATATTCACTTTCTTCTGCGTTTGTACCATTTTCTGAATCTTTTGAACTGTCTGAATCCGTGTTTGAAGATGACGCATCATCCGATGATGAAACATCACTTGATGAAGCAGTGTTAGAACTGCTATCTGAACTGCTGTTTCCAGCACATCCCGTAATCATTGATGCAGTAAGCACAAGTCCCATCACCATAGCTAAAAATCTTTTTCTCATATAGAATCCCTGCCTTTCTGTGTTTACTTTATGCAGTTATATTACAAAAAGATTTTTAACAAAAAGTGATGAATCTGTGTTTATTCTGTGTTTTAACACTATCAAGTAAGTCCCCCACTTCTATTGAGTAGACCAATAAGTGGGGGACTTACTTGTATCAGGAGGGGTACAAGCCCCTTCTGATATGTATGCTGCTATAGCAGCTAATA
>NZ_JAHLQE010000067.1 GCF_018918235.1 Eubacterium sp. MSJ-13 | reverse complement strand
AAAAAAATTTATTGTATGTTCAGGAAGCAGGATACAAGAAAAAGCATGATATTCAAAAATATCATCATAATAAATTGAGGTCATTTTTAATATTTATAGTTACAGAAGGAAATGGAAACATTTACTATGATGGTATGCAGAAAAAGCTCAAAGCGGGTGATATTGCGTTTGTTGACTGCTCAAAAACATATTTTCATCAGAGCAGCAAAGATGAACCGTGGGAATATGTGTGGCTTCATTTTTATGGAAAAGGGGCAGGATACTATTATAAAAGCATTACGGACAGTGTAGGTTTTGTTATACATCCCGCTGACACTTCACCATTTGTAAAATCTATATATGACATAATAAAAATATACACATTATCTGAATCTGTTCTTAAATCAGATATATCGGCTTCGGCTAAGATTATAAATATTTTAAACGATTTTTGGGAATATGGGAGTGATAATGGAACTGCAAGTGAAAATACAGAGACAAAGATTATTGAGATACATGATTATATAATGGATAATTATATGAACAAGATAACTCTGGATATACTTGAGGAAAAATTTTATTTAAGCAGATTTCATATGTCGCGGGAATACAAAAAAAAGTACGGAATAACGATAATCCAATATCTTACATCTCTGCGTGTAAGCAAAGCTAAACTGGATTTAAGATTTACAAACCGGAGTATAGAAGAAATAGCTGATGACTGTGGATTTAGCAATGCAAGCTATTTTGGAAAGATATTTAGAAAATATGAATCGATGACACCATCGGAGTACAGAAATACGTGGCTTGATTAAATACTTAAATAAGTTAAAAAATAGTGGAATCTCTCTAAAAAAAGATGTATTATAAATATATATATATCTTTACGGAGGAGCACTATGAAACAGAATGAGAAACTGTTTGGAAAGAGAAACGAGCACATGGCAGAATTTGATTATCTGACAGGACTTCCAAACAGGCGGGGACTTTATGAATTTTATGATATGCTTGAAAGTGATGCAGTCGTTCATGCAATGTTTATGGATATAGACAATTTTAAGCGGGTCAATGATATTTATGGACATAGCATGGGAGATGAGCTGCTCATTTGTATATCTAATCTTATTGAGGATAATGTATTTGGTTTTACATCAAGAATCGGCGGAGATGAATTCGTGGCACTTCTTGATGGCAATATGTCTGTCGAGGAACTTGAAAACACGGCAAAAGAATTATTAAAAAAGATGGAGGAACTTGATTTTAGAAAGGACATACTTTCTAATATTTCGCTTAGTATTGGAATTGTTACTAATCAGAAAGTGTCAATGCGGCTTGATGACATCTTACACAAATGTGATTCAGCAATGTATGAAGCAAAATACGATGGGAAAAACAGATATGTTTTCTACAGGGAAAATGACCGCACGATAATGCGTAACAGAAACATTGAACTGGAGATGTATGATGCATTAGAAAGTGGGCAGTTTGTAGTATACATGCAGCCAAAAGTGAATATGATATCAACCAAATTATCAGGTGCAGAGGCTCTGTCAAGGTGGAAACATCCACAAGACGGGATAAGAACGCCGGCTGTCTATATCTCATTATTTGAAAAAAACGGATTCATTTCAAAACTTGACCTGTATATGTTTGAACAGGTATGTAAGATAAAACAGAGCTGGAAAGGCAAAAAGTATGAGCATATTCCTGTATCTGTAAATATGTCAAGGCTGCATCTGTATAATAGAGAATTCCCTGACATGCTTGTCGAGCTTGCAGACAAGTATGGAGTGAAGCATGATGAACTTGAGATAGAGATAACAGAGAGCGTATTTGTCAAGGACAGTGAGGAACTTATAAGAAATGTCAAATTGTTAAAAGAGAGGCAGTTTATTGTTTCAATAGATGATTTTGGCTCAGGATTTTCAGCTCTTAACCTGCTCAAGGATCTTCAAGTCGATATAATAAAAATAGACAGGGAATTTCTTGACAGTTCAGGTGACGATGACAGGGGAAAAAAGGTTTTGAGAAATGTCATAAATATGTGCAAGGACTTAAAACTTGATGTTGTCACTGAGGGAATAGAGACAGAGGAACAGAGAGAGTTTATAGTAAGATGCGGATGTCAGATAGCACAGGGATTTCTTTATTCAAAGCCGCTTCCACTTGATGAGTTTGACAAATTTGCAAATGAATACATAACTAACGATGACACGAGCTATGTATTTAAACTTGATGGTGATATGAAGTCTGAAGATGGAAAATTTGAGGCATCTTCAGAGCACTTTAGCCACATTAAATATGATACAGGTATATTTAAAGGTTCAAAGGCATTAGTATTTCCGGGAGGACCTAAAGAAGAGGAGATTATTGAGATTCCGCATGAGATTTTGTCAAGTGACAGTTTCATGGTGTCAATGTGGATATATCCTAAAGAAGAACATTCGTGGAGCTGTGCATTATATGTCAAATATGAGACCGGATTTTTTGGTATGATACCACTTGCCTGGGAAGGACATTCATCTTTCCGTATAAGGGACTCTAAGGAAGTCGATGGCTGGTATGATACAAGCGGATGCAAACTTCAGGTCAATGAATGGTCGCATTATGTAGTAAGTTACAATGCAAAGACAGAAACAGCTTATGCATATATAAACGGAGAACTTGTAGGTGCACTTAAAAATGTACCCGGTAACCGTTATGCAAAGAGGATAGTTCTAGGTGGGGATGTTTTCCAGCCGTCATTTATCGGCAAGATATGCGAAGTGACATTTTACAACGAGATAAGAGACCATGACTTTGTATATGACCTTCATCAGTCATATGTGACAAGGGAGGATTTTATTGGATTTCAAATAGGAATCGACAAATAAAAGCTGCACAGCTTTAAAAAAATCAAGACAATAATAAAAAATAACCCATATTAAACAATGTTAAAAGAAATGTTGTTTAATATGGGTTGTTTTTGTATCTGTAAAAATTTAACACTGTCAAATAGCAAAGAGGATGGCGGATATTCGCTTGACTGTAGAAAAATGTGTATAGAATGAATATAGTTTTAAAAACTACATAAAATAGAAAAAGATACAATAAAACATTGACAACAAAACACCATAGGTTTATACTTGAATTAGTTTGATAATCAAACAAAATTTTGGATAGTGCGGATAAAGCACGGAAATGAGGGAAATATGGGAGAAAAGTTAAAAGCTCTCCGCATAGGAGATATGATAGCAAAGATTCCTATTATACAGGGGGGAATGGGAGTAGGCATAAGCCGTTCAAGACTTGCGGGGGCAGTCGCAGCAGAAGGTGGCATAGGTGTCATATCTACTGCCCAGATAGGCTATGATGAGGAAGGTTTTGAAAAGGACCAGGCAGGCTGTAATCTTCGTGCAATAAGAAAGCACATAAAAAAGGCAAAAGAGATAGCCGGAGGCAATGGACTTGTAGGTGCAAACATCATGGTAGCCTTAAAGCATTATAAGGAGCATGTAATGGAGGCGGTTGCAGCAGGAGCAGATGTTATAATAAGCGGAGCAGGACTTCCTGTTAAACTTCCAGAATATATTGGAAAAGCGTGCAGGACAAAGATAGCACCGATAGTCTCATCAAGGCGTGCGGCAGATATAATACTTAAGATGTGGGCGAGAAGATATGACAGAACAGCCGATTTTGTTGTGATAGAAGGTCCAAAAGCCGGAGGACATCTCGGATTTTCAAATGAAGAACTCGCAGACATTGAAAATATTGATTATGACAGAGAGATAAAAGATATCATCGAATGTACTAGAGAATACGGCAAAAGATATAATACGCATATACCTGTTATCGTTGCAGGAGGTATATTTGACCATGACGATATAATACACGCACTTGAACTTGGAGTAGACGGGGTACAGATAGCGAGCCGTTTTGTTGCCACAAAAGAGTGTGATGCATCGGATGAATACAAGCAGGCATATCTTGATGCAAAAGATGAGGATGTAAAGATAATCAAAAGTCCCGTTGGTATGCCAGGCCGTGCTATAAGAAATGAATTTATAAAGCGTGTTGAAAAAGAAAACCAGCCGGTAGATAAATGCTATAACTGCATGAAAAAATGTAATCCTAAAGAAGTACCATACTGCATAACAAAAGCACTTGTCGATGCGGTAAATGGAGATATAAACAACGGACTTATATTCTGTGGTGCAAATGTAGGACGCATAAATAAGATGACCACAGTACATGAACTTATGAGAGAACTTGTGGAGCCGTCAGAGGAAAGAGTGTATTCTCAAGATAGTAAGATACATGATATTCAGAATGTATATGAATCAATGGACAAAATGATAAGTTGATGCGGAGTGACAGTTCAGCCATAAAGATAAAAAGATAAGTGTCAATATCTGAGTTTGTTTATTGTATTGTCTTTTGGCTGAACTGTTACAATGCAGAAATGTAAAAAAGCTAAGTGGCTGTCGTATTAAATAAGCGGCAGCCGATTTTTTTTAATCTATACTGATATTATTTTCTCTTATATACTCACCAATTTTTAAATCTGAACCTAAGATATGGTTTGAAAGCCAGCTTAAAAGATAATTTATAAGCTCAAATAAATATGCCTGCTGGTGTTCGTCAATCTCATCAAGTTCATTGATATCAATATGGACAAGCTTGTCAACGAAAGCTGCGTGTGCCTTTTTCTGAGCTGCAAGTCCTGGATAAGATATTTTTTCCATAAGAGCTTCCTCATCGTTAAAGTGTGTTTCAGTATAAGTTTTGAGTTCATCAAGCAGATGCATGATCTCATCATATTTATCATGAAGAAGATTTTCATGTATAAGTTCATTAGTTTTTTCAATAATCTCAAAGAGATGGCGGTGTTCATCGTCAATAAGAGCGATATCTGTTTTATATTTGTCAGTGAATTCAAAAGGATTATCATTTTCAGCTTCTTCTGAATGGTCTGAAAGTTTACCTATCATAATATCACTGCCTAAGATATGTTTGTATAACCACTGAATGATATATACAAGAATGTCATTTAATGATTTTTTTGAAGCCTCATCAGAAGAAGTGTCGAGTTCAAAACTGTTGACCTTTTTTGCAAATGCCTTATGTTCCTTAATCTGGGATTCAAGCTCAGGATCATTTATTTTTTTCATATATGCTTCTTCATGAGCAAAATGAACATTAGCATAATCCTTTAAGTTTTTGATGAGATTGTTAGCAATGCTCTTAACATCATCGGTCTTATCAGCAAGAGCAATAGCATCATTTATCATATCAAATAACTTTTTGTGTTCGTCATCTATTTCCTTAATACCTATCATACAGTCCTTAGTAAATTCGTACATAAAAAATATCCTCCTTTGAATTTGTTTTGTGTTAATTATATAGTCATATTCATGGAGTTTCAAGAGGGATAATAAATAAGTTTCACATGTTTCCTTTGACTTACCATATCAAATAATGTATAATTTATTGTCGGATAAAATGTAACTACATTAAATATTTTTTATATAAAGAAAGGATAACGATTATGAGTAAGAAACCGGTTGTATTGATGGTACTTGATGGTTATGGATTAAATGATAAGACAGAAGGAAATGCTATTGCTCAGGCAAAGACACCTGTTATGGACAAACTTATGAAAGAGTGTCCATTCCAGAAGGGAAATGCAAGCGGACTTAGCGTAGGACTTCCTGACGGACAGATGGGTAACTCAGAGGTTGGCCATATGAACATTGGAGCAGGACGCATAATTTATCAGGAACTCACACGTATCACAAAGGCTATCGAAGAGGGAACATTCTTTGAGAATAAGGCATTACTTGCAGCAGTTGAGAACGCAAAGAAAAATAATTCAGACCTTCACCTTTTTGGCCTTCTCTCAGATGGTGGTGTACACAGCCATAATACACATCTTTATGGTTTATTGGAGCTTGCAAAGAGAAATGGTCTTGAGAATGTATATGTGCATGCATTCCTTGACGGTCGTGACACAGCGCCTACATCAGGAAAGGGTTTTGTAGAAGAACTTCAGAAAGAGATGGACAAGATTGGTGTAGGAAAGATCGCATCTGTACACGGTCGTTATTATGCAATGGACAGAGATAACAACTGGGACAGAGTAGAAAAGGCTTACAATGCACTTGTAAAGGGTGAGGGTGTTAAAGCTGATGATGCAGTTAAGGCAGTAGCAGACTCATACGCACAGGATGTAAATGACGAGTTCGTTGTTCCAACAGTTATCGAGGAGAACGGAAAGCCTGTTGCAACTATCAAAGCTAATGACTCAGTAATCTTCTTTAACTTCAGACCTGACCGTGCCCGTCAGATTACACGTACATTCTGTGATGAAAGCTTTGATAAGTTTGAGAGAGCGAACGGATTTATGCCTCTTACATTTGTATGCTTCACAAACTATGATGATACTATCGGAAACAAGCTTGTTGCATTTGAGAAAGAGAGCATTGAGAATACATTCGGAGAGTTCCTTGCAGCACACGATATGACACAGCTTCGTCTTGCTGAGACAGAGAAATATGCTCATGTAACATTCTTCTTTAACGGTGGTGTTGAAGAACCAAACAAAGGTGAGGAGCGTTCACTTGTAAAATCGCCTTCAGTAGCAACATATGACCTTAAGCCTGAAATGAGTGCACCTGAGGTAAGTGAGAGACTTAACGAAGCTATCGCATCAGATAAATATGATGTTATCGTTATCAATTTTGCAAACCCTGATATGGTCGGACATACAGGAGTTATACCTGCAGCAATAGCAGCAGTCGAGAAAGTTGACGAGTGTGTTGGAACAGCGGTAGAAGCAGTTAAGAAAGCTGACGGAGTATTATTTATCTGTGCAGACCACGGAAATGCAGAGCAGATGATAGATTATGAGACAGGAGCACCATTTACTGCACATACAACAAATCCTGTTCCATTTATCCTTGTAAATTATGATGATGCTTATACATTAAGAGAGGGTGGATGTCTTGCAGATATCGCACCTACACTTATCGAGGTGATGGGCCTTGAACAGCCAAAAGAAATGACAGGAAAGTCACTTCTTATCAAAAAATAGTTACTATGGTTCATTGTGTGAACAGTACAAGTAATGCATGGAAGAACTGATAAATTTGGAAAAAATATATTGAAATATGTATAAGATTATGATAGACTAGATTAGTACAGTGTTTTTTACTGTACTGGTCAGTTTATAACAATAAATTTCTGACAGTGCAGGAGATTTATTGTTTGAGTTTTAATTGAATGGAGGAGCATAGTCGATGATTAAGACAATTCATGGAATTTTATTGATTCTATACATTATCGTATGTGTTGCACTTACAGTTGTAGTTATTCTTCAGGAAGGCAAACAGGCGGGACTTACAGGAGCTATCAGTGGAGCAGCAGAGTCTTATTGGGGAAAGAACAAAGGTCGTTCCATGGAGGGCGGACTTGTTATGGCTACAAGAGTTCTTGCAGTATTATTTGTTTTGATTTCACTTTTATTGAATCTTAGTATTTTTTCATAAAAGAAATTACCAAAAATGGATTGCTATATGGCAATCCATTTTTGGTATGTAAGATTAAAAATAATTTATTGGAAGATAATAATTACAAATATGGGAAAGACAACAAAAGCCAATAAATAAGATAATATAAGCGAAATTGACATTAGTTAAAGTGTAGCAGCTTTTTCTAATGCTAATTGAAAATGGGGGAAGGGAGTGTTACAATATATACGAAAGATAATGTATATTATTTGAACGGAGAATGTTAATGATAATTGAATAGAAAGTAGACTTGAAACCAGAGTTATCTTATGAAAACTGTTACAAAAACGCGGAATAATAACATAAAAAGAAATAGAGATTTCATCCCAAATTTTAAAGGAGGTATGAACTATGACAGCAACTAGAAAAGAAGCTATTGAATTATTAGAAAGAGTGCCAGAAGATAAATTGACTTATGTTGTTCAGATTTTAAGTGGTATTGATGGTTTAATAAGTATATCAGACAGACGGACAGGGAAAATTGATTTAGATCAGTTTGTTATGCCTACAACAGAGCGTGGCAGAAATGCAGATGAATATATAAGGGAGATGAGAGATAATGACAGACTTTAAAAGAGTGTTTGTTGATACAACACCTATTATATATTATCTTGAAAACAGTCCTTTATATTCAGAGGTTATAAAGAGGTTCTTTACAATGTGCATAGAAAAAATATACAGGTTGTTACTTCTGCCATAACAGTAGAAGAGTATCTTGTATATCCGTATTCAAGTGGTCAAATAGATTTTGTAGATAATTTTAAACGATTCTTAGATTACATGAATGTTGAAATTATAGATATAAATTCAGATATTGCAGAACAAGCATCTAAACTTAGAGGACAGTATAAGGGATTTAAAGCAATGGATGCATTACAAATATCATCAGCGATTGCATCCAGATGTGATATGTTTTTTACTAATGATAAGCAGTTAAGGCAGGAAAAAGAAATCCCTTGTATGACAATGGAAGATTTACGATAATAAACAAAGCACTAACGGAAAGAGATATATCTTTCTGAAGGTGCTATTTTTAACCTTGCAACACTTGAAAAATATTTTTTGGCATTAGGCTTTGAATGATACAATCTTAAAAAATGGGGAAACTCAAAGATTTAAGAAATGGACAATGTGCTTAGGATGTGCTACAATTAACGAAATATACAGAAATGTAATGAAATGACAGTAAGAACTGTTGGAAATGTACCCAAGCATTGGAGAAATGCTTGATTTGAAAGGATTTGATATAATGATAGCAATAATAGATTATGATTGCGATTACCTTTTGAAAGTTACAGTAAATAAAGCATTGTAAGGTACATAATAAGCAAATTTTCTGATTATACTAATTATTTACTAAATACGAAGCCTTAAATGCATACCAAAATTAAAATTGAATATAACTTAGGACATCTAAATAAGTCTATATACTTGTATTTATTATGAGTATGTAGGCTTATTTTAGTGCCTTAAAATACAGACATAGAAAAAAATACATACTAATGGCTTTAAAACATTTATATAAGCCACAGAGAGCGTCAGAGTGCCATGATATGATCTGATTTTGAAATGTAAATTTCATTAGAAGAAAAACAACAGGAGGATAATGAATGTTTGGAATGGTAACACGATATTTTAATGACAAAGGATATGGATTTATCCGTGGAGAAGATGGCAAGTCTTACTTCATCCACAAATCTAAGCTGAATGGCGAATACATTGAAAGAGGATATTATGTATTCTTCAGACAATTTGTAAGTGACAGAAGCGACTATAACGCAGCGGATATATCTGTAATTGATGCACCAGAAGGGAAAAGGCAACATGGCAAAGGTAATAAATAATATGGATGATTTGGCTATTGCATTACAACCGACACTAAAGAAAATGGTTGATGGCATGGCACAACGAGTATATGAAACTTTGAACTTCTTTCTGCAAAGATATTATGATTCATACGATCCAGTATTTTACCGTAGACAATATGACTTTCTAAGGTCAGGATTTAAAGTTGATGCAAGAATTATCAGAGGTAAGGCGGTAGCATCGGTGTATATTGATACAGATTATATGAGCAATTACTATGGTGTATCTGGTGAACAGGTCGCAACATGGGCGAATGAAGGTCTGCATGGTGAAAAAAATCTTGGAACTAATACACCTCATGTATGGGATGAAACAATGGCAAATACAGTAGACAATGGAGCGTTGGTAAGCAGTATTTTACAGAAGTTAAGAATGTAGCATAAAGGCAAAGGGGAGGGGCAACCTTCCCCGACTATAAGAGAGGTAAAGCGAAATGTATACAATATCAGATATTTTAATGGATATAGAAAGAGGTTGTCTTGCTAACAATATGATCGAGGATAGATTTACATACAGAATTGTATATTTTGTTAATGATGGAAACAACGGAAAGAAGTTTTATATTGACAGCTCATACAGAGATTTACAGAAATCATTAGAAAGCATTATCAGAGGAAATTTAACATTGACCAATAATATTGTCATAGCAGAAACAACAGTATTAAAAAGAGGAAAATGTACTTGTTTGCAAAGCAAATCATATTCATTCAGTTTGGAAGAATATTTTAAGTGTATCAAGGGAGAGTGTAACAGTAACAGAAATCTTTATAGCAGATATGCAGGATAAAAGGGAAGGCAGGTAAATATTATGATTACATCAAAATTTTTCAATATGGGACAGATAGTAGTAACAAAATCAATCAATGACTTAATGGCTGCGGAACAGAAATTTGCAGTTGAAGTTACAGTTGCATTACAGAGATATGCGGTTAAGGACTGGGGCAATTTGGATGATGAAGATAAACAGACAAATGAAGAAGCCTTGAATTATCCAGATGATTTGTATGTAATGGGTGTTTATGAAACATCAAAGGGAAAAATCTGGATTATCACCAATAGAATCTCCGAAAAGGTAGGAGATAACGCAACGACAGTTTGTTTTCCCGATGAACGATAAACGGAAACAATGCAGAAATAAAAGGGGCAGTTTAAAAAATGGCTGTCCTCAATGGAAAAGAGGTTGATATTATGGCTTATGTACTGACGAATGGAAGTTATTATGTAAGAATGACCGCAACTGGAGGAGTAGCGAAAACAAAAGATATAAATGAGGCACGAATATATCTGACTACTGAAAAAGCAAAAGAAAGAATGATAAAATCACCGGGCAAAACAAATGGATATTACATACAGGATATAGAAACAAATGCAAAATATAAATTGAGCAGAGGTAAGGGGAGAATCAATTTTCCTAAAGAAGTAAGAGAATTGATATATGATACAGCAAAAGGCAGATGTGCTTTATGTGAAAAAAAGATAACCTATGACAAAATGACATTAGACCATATTGTGCCACTTGCTATGAATGGTGCAGATGATGTAAGCAACCTTCAATGTACTTGTGAGGCTTGTAATCGTTTTAAAGGTTCAGTTCTGCCAGATGATTTTATGGAGCGTATAACGGAAATATTCTTGTATCAGATGGATAAAAAGCAAGGTAAGCGGTTATTGTGGAAGATTACGCATAAACTATTAAATAAGATGGTATAAGAGAAAATCGGCATTAGTTGGAGCGTCAAACTCTTTCTAATGCTGATTGAAAAATAGGGAAAGGAGTGTTATAATATACACAGAAATCAATGTATATTTGTATGGAGAAGATGTTAATGATAAATTATAATAAATTGATGCAGAAGTTAAAAGATAAAGGCATAACGACATATATTATAAGACAAAAAGGCTTAATTCCACAGGGAATACTTACGAAAATGAAAATGTGTAGTGGGGATTCGTGGGAAGATATTGAAAAGAATATAAAGGAATACAATGAAAAGCCAGAGAATGTAAAAAAGGGAAGAGTGTTTGCTGGTGGCGATGTATCAACAAAGACGATAGAAGATATATGTCAGCTTTTACAATGTCAGCCACAAGACTTGATAGAATGGAAAGTTGACTTAAAGCCTGAATTATCCTATGAAAATCGCTATAAAAATGTAAAATAATCGGTTGATAAGAAACATGAAATTCATCCGAAATTTTAAAGGAGGTATGACCTATGTTAGCAGCAGTAAAAGGAATCGTAAAAGGTAACACAGTTGTTATTGATGATGAAGATATAAGAGATTATGATGGAGCAGAGGTTATTGTTACTCTGTTGAACTATCCACAGAGAAAAGCAAAGAAAGCACCTGTTGATTGGGATAGTTTTGTTATTCCAAGCGAAAGAGGTTTGCATGTTGATGAGTATATGAAGGAGATGCGAGAGAATGACAGATTATAAAAAGGCATTTGTAGATACTGCACCATTCATATACTTTATTGAAAAGGACGAAAATAATCCACAGTATTATGATAAGGTAAAGAGCTTTTTTAGTAATGGATATGAGGCAGACAAAAAGTTTGTAACTTCTGTAATTACAATGGAAGAATATTTTGTATTCCCATACAGAAACAAATTATATTCATTCATTGATATGTTTGATAGACTTGTGGAAACTACAGGAATGGAAATTGTAGAGGTAAATCAAGAGATTGCTAAAAAGGCAGCTCAAATAAGAGCAGAATATAAAGGATTTAAAGCAATGGATGCTATCCAGTTAGCAGTTGCGTGTCTTACAAAGTGTGATTTATTTTTGACAAATGACAAGCAATTAAGGCAATTCAAGAAAATAAAGTGTATTACAGTTGATGAACTGGAATAACAAACAAAGCACCAACAGAAAGAGACATATTGATATGCCCCTTGTCAAGTAGACAGGTAAAATATCTAAAATTAGGTGCTGATGATG
>NZ_JAHLQE010000151.1 GCF_018918235.1 Eubacterium sp. MSJ-13 | reverse complement strand
CCACTTATTGCTCTACGCAATAGAAGTGGGGGACTTACTTGATAGTGTTAAATTATAGAGGACTTTTATGGACAATATATACTTGAATTATCTTTTAACTGCGTTGATATTGACTTTTGCTATACCAGTTACGGGATTTGTAATAGAGCAGCTTGTAAAACTTCTTTATTCAGTTGTGGCATCTTTTTTTGGCAATGGATTTACTTATTTCATATTTAACAGACTGACTTTTATAGGTGTATTCCACCATGAACTTTCTCATGCACTGTTTGCTACACTTACGGGAGCAGAAGTTACAAAGATAGTTTTCTTTCATCCTGATGGTGACAGGCTCGGATATGTTGAATATGTTACAAGAGGAAATGTGGTAATGAGGTCGATACAGCAGACTATGGCTTCTATAGCACCTGTGTTCTGCGGGGCATTGACAAGTGCAGGAATCTATTATTATATTTCTGCAAGTGGTAAAATCTTTGCTGTATGGCAGATAGTTCTGCTCTGGTATGCATTTGTTTCTATCATATTACATATGACTATGAGTGGTCAGGATTTTAAGGTTATGTGGCGTGGGATACCGGTGGTGTATCTTATAGTGTTTGTAATCGTGTATATTTTTAAATTTAATCTTTTGAACGGATTTTGAGAATATTTTACAGCCGTATTGAGAATATCATTTATTTTTGCTATAATGAAAAAGATTGATTAAAGGCCACATATAATGTGGACACAAACGCAGTTCCCTCATAAGAGAGGTGACATTATCTTATTATAAGAAGGAGGACGCATATAATGAAGAAATTAGAGGATTATGTAAGATGTATTCCTGATTTTCCAAGTAAAGGAGTTATGTTCAGAGATATTACATCAGTGATTCAGGATCCTGACGGACTTAAACTTGCTATTGATTCAATGATCGAGGCTGTTAAGGATGTTGATTTTGATGTTGTTGTCGGAACTGAGTCAAGAGGTTTTATCTTTGGTATGCCTATTGCTTATGCACTCGGCAAGGGATTTGTGCCATGCCGCAAAAAAGGTAAACTTCCATGTGAGACAGTTACGGCATCATATGCTCTTGAATACGGAACGGCCGAGATAGAGATTCATAAGGATGCCATAAAGCCGGGACAGAAAGTGCTGCTTGTAGATGACCTTATCGCAACAGGTGGAACTATCGAGGCATGTGCAGGTCTTGTTGAAGAACTTGGCGGTGAAGTAGTTAAGATTTTATTCCTGCTTGAACTTGCCGGTCTTAAAGGCAGGGAAAAACTTTCTAAGTATGATGTGACATCGCTCATTACATACGAAGGAAAATAGAATACGAAAAGGGGACATAATTATTTATGTTAAACAAACTATTTAAACTGGAAGAAAATAACACGAATGTAAAGACGGAGGTTATAGCAGGTCTTACGACATTCATGGCTATGGCATATATACTTGCCGTAAATCCAAATATTTTGAGTAGTACGGGAATGAATCGTGATGCCGTACTTCTTGCGACATCTATCGCATCATTTATCGGATGTATGGCTATGGCTCTGCTTGCAAACTATCCGTTTGCATTGGCACCGGGCATGGGACTTAATGCTTATATGGCGGGAACTGTATGTGCGAATATGGGATATTCGTGGAAAGTGGCTCTTCTTGCTGTATTTGTGGAAGGTCTTGTATTTATCGTGCTTTCTCTTACAAATGTGCGTGAAGCGATATTTAATGCTATTCCGTCCGCACTTAAAAAGGGAGTGAGTGCAGGTATCGGGCTGTTTATTGCATTTATCGGACTTCAGGGCTCAAAGCTCGTTGTATCAGATGATTCGACACTTCTTACTTATGTGAGATTTACAAAAGATTTTCATACAGTAGGAATCGGTGCATTACTTGCACTTATAGGATTGTTTATAACTGTCATTCTTTATGCAAAGAATATCAAGGGCTCTATCCTTATCGGAATATTGAGCACATGGATACTTGGAATGTTATGTCAGCTTGTTGGAATCTATGTTCCGAATCCTGATATGGGATTTTATTCATTATATCCGACATTTAAGATGATAGATGTAACAGCTCTGGGTGATACATTCGGACAGTGTTTTAAAGCTGATTTTTCACAGATTAAGATACTTGATTTTATCGTTGTACTTTTTGCATTTCTCTTTGTAGATATTTTTGATACACTTGGAACTCTTATAGGTGTATCGACAAAGGCGGGTATGCTTGATGAAAATGAAAAACTTCCTAGAATCAAGCCGGCACTTCTTGCAGATGCCATTGCAACATCGATAGGAGCTATTCTTGGAACATCGACAACTACAACATATGTAGAGTCATCAGCAGGTGTACTTGCAGGAGGCCGTACAGGACTTTCAGCAGCCGTAACGGGAATTATGTTCCTGCTTGCGATACTATTTGCACCTATATTTACGGCAATACCGTCATTTGCTACGGCACCGGCACTTATCTTTGTCGGATTCCTTATGATATCATCAATAATAAGCGTAGATTTTACAGACCTTACTGAGTCAGTACCCGCATATCTTGCACTTCTTGCAATGCCGCTTATGTACAGTATCTCAGAAGGAATCGCACTCGGTGTTATCTCATATGTAGTTATCAATGTATTTTGTGGAAAGGCAAAGAAAGTTAAGCCTTTAATGTATATACTTGCGGTACTGTTTGTGTGTAAGTATATATTCCTGTAGGGATGATATAGTACATTAATAAAAATAAAAAGCTGTTGCTTTTATGGATTAAATTTCATAAAGCGGCGGCTTTTTTGTATGGAAAAAAGAATGTTATTACTTATCTGTACAAATTTGTATAAAAAAATGACCGCTGGAGAGGCGGTCATCTGTAATAACCATAAAAGGTTATAACAATCAAGTTTAAACTTGATCGTTTGGAGAAGGTATGAAAAAAATTTAAGCACTTATCAAATGATTTCGTTTCATTTGATAGGTTTATATTAGCGTGGAAGTGTGAACTTGTGATGTTTTAAATGTGAAAGATATGTTAATAAATGTGAACAAAAAAAGTTGGGGGATTTTTTGAGGGAAAAATTAAAAAAACATCTGTAAATAATAGTGGGATTGTTCGATTATTTCGGGTGTGTGAGGTGTGCAAACGATTTCGTGTTTTTGTATATTATGATGTTTAAAGCAAAAGGTATAGTGTGAAAAATAAAATTTTTCACATACAAGATTTGTGTCTGTGCACACTTGACACAAACTTGATATGCACAAAAAGTGTGTGCAGAAATGAGGATTTTTATGTTCAAATGATATTAACAAGTGCTGCATTGTGGCTATCAGTCTGACTATTAGTATTATATCTGGATAAAAGTATTTTATAAATGTGCCAATGCAAGCAATGGTTTTTTATATATAATTTAGTGAAAACGATTTCATGAATTATTGTTGTCCTATATGAAAACTATGAATATAATATAAAACATAAAAGGCACAGAAGTTACCGCTTTATCTATGGTGCAAACGGTAACAATAACAGTCCATAAGAAATACAAAATATTATGGAACAAAAAAGGGGGATAAATAATGTCAGATAAAAAAGTATTGTCAGTTCAGGAGGAGAGGATAAACGAGGAGATAAGAACTCATAAAACAGTATATTCCTTTCCAAACAGAGCAACTGTTTTGTTAGAGAAAGTTAAAGGCACAAAGCCACAGATAGATATAGAGAGAGGATTTTATTTCACAGAGTCTTTTAAGGAAACAGAGGGACAACCGTTAAATCTCAGATGGGCAAAGGCACTTATGCATTATGCAAAAAATGCAACGGTCTATATAGAGGATGGTCAGCTTCTTGTTGGAAGAAGCGGCAAGCTTGGGCGTTATGGAATTTTATACCCTGAACTTGACGGAGATATTCTTGGTGATGCGATTGAAAAATTACCTGAGAGGGAGACTTCTCCATTTAGCATTTCTAAAGAAGATGCAAAAATCGTAAAAGAGGTTATACAGCCGTACTGGGAGGGAAAAACTTATCATGAAGATCTCGTTCGTGTATTTCCGGAGGATACGAAGAAACTTACATATAATGAGGACGGTTCTTCGAGATTTATCGTAAATGAGACTTCGTCATTCCGTTCATCAATACAGTGGGTTCACGATTATGAGATAATTCTTGAAAAGGGCTTTGACGGCATTAAGAAAGAGGCTTTGGAGAGATTAGAAAGTCTTGACGAGGACAGTGCTGTTGACACACTGGAGAAAAAGCCGTTTTTAGAGGCAACTATTATCACCTGTGATGCTATCGTATTGTGGGCAAACCGTTATGCAAAACTTGCGGAAGAACTTGCCAAAAGTGAGAAAGACGGGAAGAAAAAAGAAGAACTGCTTAGAATAGCAGAAAATGCACGCCGTGTTCCTGAATTTCCACCTGAAAATTTCTATCAGGCATTGCAGTCACAGTGGTTTGTGCAGATGTTTTCAAGAATTGAACAGAAAACAGGAACGGTTATTTCCAATGGACGCATGGACCAGTATTTATATCCTTATTATAAGAGGGATATTGAAAAAGGGATAATCACTGAAGAAAAAGCTGAGGAGCTGCTTGAATGTATGTGGGTTGGGATGTCTGAGTTTGTTGACCTTTATCTGTCGGAGACGGGAGGTGCATTTAATGAGGGGTATGCGCACTGGGAGGCTGTCACTATAGGCGGTGTTGACAGTGAGGGAAATGATGCTGTCAATGAACTTACATATCTTCTCTTAAAATCAAAGAGAAACTTTCCGTTAAATTATCCTGACCTTGCGGCGAGAATACATACATTAAGTCCTAACCGTTATCTTCACGAGGTTGCAAAAACGATAAAAGAGGGAAGTGGTTTTCCAAAACTTATAAATGATGATGAAGTCATTCCGTTGCTGCTGGCAAAAGGGGCAGGAATAGAAGAAGCAAATGATTACAGTGTTTCCGGATGCTCGGAATGTCGTATGCCAAACAGAGATACATTTACAAGCCCGTGTGCTTACATAAATTTTGCGGCGGCACTTGAGATGACTTTGTATAATGGAAAAATGTTAAAGTATGGCGATGAGGTCATTGGTCTTAAAACAGGTGAAGTCGAAGAATTTGCGTCATTTGAGGAATTTCTTTTGGCCTATTTAAAACAGCAGAAATATTTTATAAGAAATGCGTTTATTCAGGAACATGAGATAATAAGACTTCGTGCAATGCACTTTGCGTCACCTCTTGGTTCGTTGTTGCACAAGCTGTGCCGTGACAGTTATACGGATATTCACCAGCCTTATATACCGGGAGGGATAGATCTTGGATATTTTGAATTTATCGGCTATGGAACGGTGATTGATTCACTTGCGGCAATAAAGAAATTCGTATTTGAGGAAAAAAAGGTTACATGGGAGAAATTAAAGGTGGCTCTTAAGGCTGACTTTGAGGGATATGAAGATATAAGAGAACTTTTACAGACTGCACCTGCTTATGGAAATGATGATGAATATGCGGATGTTATAGGAAAAAGGATTGACAGGGAGGCACTTGACTTTGCGGCTAAATACTCGGAGGAACTTGGGGTACATCTTGATTTGAGGCTTGTTCCGTTTACATCTCATGTGCCGTTTGGAAAAGTGGTAAGTGCAACTCCTAATGGAAGAAAAGCGTATGTGCCGTTGTCAGATGGCAGCAGTGCATCACAGGGAGCAGATAAAAACGGACCTACAGCCGTGTTATTATCAAACTTTGCTACAAAAAACAAGGGGTACAAAGAGAGAGCCTCAAGACTTTTAAATATAAAACTGAGTCCGTCATGTGTCGAGGGAGAGACGGGAACAGAAAAACTTGTTCAATTTATCAGGGCATGGCATGACCTTAGACTGTGGCATATCCAGTTTAATGTATTAAATACGGAGACACTTAGAAAAGCACAGCAAAGACCGGAGGAATATAAAAATCTGCTCGTAAGGATAGCAGGCTACAGTGCATATTTCACCGAACTGTCAAAAGATTTACAGGACGATATTATTGCAAGAACTGAGCAGCAGACTGTTTAGTAAAAAAGAAATCTATGTACTCTTGGAATCTTCTGAACGAAGAATTTTGAGAGTACATATCTAAAGAAGGGAGGCAGCAAAGTGTCAGATAGAGAAGCAGTAGTTTTTAATATTCAGCGTTATTCGCTGCATGACGGGCCTGGGATAAGGACAACCGTATTTTTGAAAGGATGCCCTATGAGGTGCCGCTGGTGCTGCAATCCCGAATCACAGAATTTTGAGATAGAAAAAATGGGTGAAAATCTTGCCGGGGAGAGGATGACTATCCCTCAGATAATCAGAGAAGTAGAAAAAGATGAGATTTTTTATAAAAACAGTGAGGGAGGAATGACCGTAAGCGGCGGTGAACCTCTGGTACACGGAAAATTTACCATAGACCTTTTGAGAGAAGCAAAAAGGCATTATCTGTCAACTGCGATAGAAACTTGCGGATGTGTTGAAAAAGATGTGCTACTTGAAGCGGCGCAATATCTTAATGTCATATATTATGACATAAAAAGCCTTGATGAGAGCAAACATGAGAGCTGGACAGGTATGACCAACAAAAATATTACTGATAATCTGAGAGCTGTTAAACGAAAGTTCCCAAAGCTTGATATTATAGTGAGAACGCCTGTTATACCGGGATTTAATGACAATGAAGCCGATATAAGAAAAATTTGTGAGTTTCTAAAGCAGATAGGTCAGAAAAAATATGAACTTCTTGAGTATCACAGATTTGGAAAATCGAAGTATGAAAAACTTGGGAGAGATTATCCGATGAAGGATGCGGCTCTCGATGAGGGAACTATGGAAAGGCTCA
The DNA here is from genome assembly GCF_018918235.1 of Eubacterium sp. MSJ-13. Classification (GTDB taxonomy): domain Bacteria; phylum Bacillota; class Clostridia; order Lachnospirales; family Lachnospiraceae; genus Butyribacter. The sequence goes on along the minus strand of NZ_JAHLQE010000151.1, from coordinate 6,606 downwards.
GAAATGTTGCAGGAGAGTATGGTTTTGTTTGAGATTTTGTACAAACTTGAAATGTATAAGTGAAGAAATGGAGGTCAATATGAATATATCTGATGTAAAAAAGGAGAAAGTATTTAAGAAGATAAAGAGGATTGTTGGAACAGTTGTTATAATGGCTCTTTTTGTTTCGGTGCTTGGTGGATGCGGCAATACAAAAAGCAATAGTGGCAGTTCGACTGCTAAATCAGGTTCAGCGGATGGAAAATCAGGAGAACTCAGGATAGCGGCACAGCCTTATCCGTTATATACACCTGTTTATGTTGCGTATAATCTCGGATATTTAAAGGAAGAATTTGACAAAGTCGGAGTGAAGTTTACATGGGATGAATATCAGTCAGGACCACTTGTAAATGAGGCGGTGGCAGCAGGACAGGAAGATATGGGATTTATGGCTGACCTGCCGGCAATCATAGCTAAATCTTCAGGACAGGACATAGAGATAGTTTCAAATGTTGCATATGGAGAAAAAGGACTTGCGGTATTGGTAAAAAAAGACTCAAAGATAAAGAGTATAAGTGATTTAAAGGGGAAGAAAGTGGGATATGCAGTCGGCTCATATGCACAGCATCTTCTGGCACTTCTCTTAGATAAAGCAGGACTTACAACCGATGATGTGGACAGTGTAAACCTTGCGGCGGGTGACCAGTCGGCGGCATTGTCTAATGGTGAGGTTGACGCTATAGTTATCTGGGAACAGTTTATTTCAAAACTAACAAGTGATAATACAGCGAGGGTGCTTGCTGATGGAACAGGTGTAAAAAGAGGAAATATGATAACTTATTTTGTAAAAGATTATGCCGACAAAAATCCTAAAGCAGTTGAGGCATATATAAAGGCATTGAACAGAGCTGATGAGTTTATAGAGAAAAATCCTGAAAAAGCAGCAGAAACAGTGGCAGAGAATTTTGGAGTAGATAAACAGCTTATGCTTAAGATACTTAAGAATTTCACTTATCAGACGGAACTTTCGGATGAGGATGTTGCAGAGATAACAGCCGTGAAAGATTTCTCGTTAAAGGAAGGAATCATTCAGAATGATGTGGATATGAATTCATTTATAAATAAGAAGTATCTGGATGATGTGGCTAAGTAGGTGAAAAGGAGTGAGGATTTATGGCTGATATAGAAAAAAGAGGTATTAGTTACTGGACTCTTTATATGTTGCTTCCTGTTATGGTACTTGTTGTCTGGTTCCTAGCAGGTATGGCAGGATATACAAAGTCGTATTCGATGCCGTCGCTCGACCGTATCGGAGATACCATTGTCCAAATGGCGCAGAGTGGAAAACTTTTTGAAAATATGTATATAAGTGTGGTGCGTGTGATTGAAGGTTTTATCGTATCACTTGTGGCGGGGATAGCACTTGGGATTGTGGTGAGCATTTCATCGAAATTTGAGATATTAACTGATTTTATAATTCAGATTTTGCGTCCCATTCCACCGATAGCATGGATACCGCTTGCAATCTTATGGTTTGGAATAGGAGAAAGTTCAAAAATATTTATTATATTTCTGGGAGGTTTTTTCCCTATATTTGTAAACTGTGTTGATGGTATAAAAAATATCGACAAAAAATATTATGAGCTGGCAAGCGTTTACGAGGTATCAAAAAAGGAACTTATAATTCACATAATAATTCCGGGGGCACTGCCGTCAATGCTCACGGGTATAAGGCTTGGCATAAGCAATGCGTGGGTGTGTGTGGTGGCAGCCGAGATGATAGGAGCGACAAGTGGTGTCGGATATATGCTTTCAAATGGAAGAAGTCTTTCAAGACCCGACATAGTGATTCTTGGTATGCTTATAGTTGGAATCGTGGGAAAGATTATGGATGACATTTTAAGAAAATTGAACAGAAAACTTATAAAATGGGTTTGATTTAATTTTCATTGTGCCAGAGCATGGGAATGGAGGTTAGAATGGAAAATATCGTAGAGATAAAACATCTGACAAAGATTTTTAAATCAAAAAATAAGGAAACAATTGCTCTTTCAGATATAAATCTGACGATTGGCGAGGGAAAGTTTATATCAATAATAGGGGGAAGCGGATGTGGAAAAAGTACATTGCTTCGTATAATAGGCGGACTTGAAACAAAATATAACGGTACTGTTCTTGTTGATGGCAAAAAGGTAGAACACGCTTCAAGACAGACAGGTTTTATATTTCAGGATCACAGGCTTCTTCCGTGGCTGAGTGTAAAAGAAAATATCCGTTTCGGACTGCCAAAAGAATTAAAAAACAATGATGAACTTATCATGGAAAATTTAAAAATCGTGGGACTTGAAAAGTTTGCCGCTTCATATCCGAAAGAACTTTCAGGAGGAATGGCACAGAGAGTAGCCATTGCAAGAGCGTTAGCAAACAAGCCTAAGCTGTTGCTTCTTGATGAGCCGTTTGGAGCACTTGATGCCATGACAAAAATGAGATTACAGGATGAGCTTCTAAAAATATGGGAAAAAGAAAAGATAACAATGATAATCGTCACACATGACATAGACGAGGCAATTTATCTTGGAAACGAGATTGTAGTGATGACGCCACATCCGGGAAAAATAAAAAGAATAAAGCAGGTAGAGCTTGAAACACCAAGAAGCAGAGTGGGAGCCAGTTTTAACATGGTAAAAGAGCAGGTTTACCGGGACTTTTTCGACACGGAGGAAATTCCATTTGTGTATTCGATATAGTTTGTTAAGAGCAGGCAGCAGAGTGGGCTACAAATATCCGCTTGACTGCTTGCAAATGTTGTATAAAGTGAGTTAATATGATGCAGGGGTAACTTAGCAGAAATTTGCGAAACTATCATAATCTGAGATTAAATTGCACAAATATAACAAATAGTATTAGCAGTGCACTTCTGTCACCGTCAGCACTTAGACAGCGTATTTTGCTGGCTTAGTACTGTTACGAGTGACAGGCAGCGAAAGCGTGTCTGCGTTAGTATTTGTTATATTTGTGCGATTAACACAACATATAAGTAGTTTTGCAATTTCCTGACATCCTTAAGTAAGAAAGGAAAAAATCATGTCGATCAAGAAAATAGCAGAGAGAGCAGGTGTATCGGCTTCAACCGTTTCACGCGTGCTCAACAATCCAAATTATAAATGTTCATCTCCCAAACTTCGTGACAAGATTTGGAAGATTGCGATAGAGCTTAATTATACACCAAATACCGCCGCCAGAAATCTGAAGATGGGTGTTAAGGAGAAAGAAGAAAAGGTCTATTATGTCAGCGTGCTTATGACACGAATGGAAAAGGCAACGGCAGATCCGTTTTTTAATGAACTGTTGCGGGTGATAGAAAGTGAGATACATAAACAGGTTGCGATATTGACAAAAGTCTGGTATATGCCAATCTTTTCAAATGATAAGAAATGCCGCCACGAGGATCTTGATCTGCTGATAGATGGAATGTATGATAAGCTTGAGCCTAAATGTGATGGACTTATAATTATTGGCAAGTGTAATAAAGATGCATTAAAAAAGCTAAATAACAAATTTAAAAATGTGGTTTCGGTAAATCGTAATTCAACAAATTATGAGGTTGATGAGGTGTTGTGTGACGGAAAGAAGGTTGCTATGATGGCAGTAGAATATCTTATATCACTGGGGCACACAAGCATAGGTTATGTTGGTGACTGTTATAATGAGGCAAGGTATCGTGGATATCTTGAAGCACTGCACAGACATGACATTGACCCCGAAGCAGATTATATAGTACAGACAGGACAGACAGAAGCCGAGGGTTTTGCTGCAATGCAGAAACTTATGCAGTCCGAGGAAAGACCGACAGGAATATATTGTGCAAATGATATAACAGCCATCGGAATGTTAAAATTTCTTGAAACAAATAAAAACAGATATTATATTCCATCTATAATAGCGAGTGATGACATAGAGGAAGCACAGTATACAAGACCTATGCTCACAACAGTAAGACTTCCTAAAGAGGAGATGGGGAAGTTTGCATTGTATCTTCTCGTTGACCGTATGCGTGGAGGACATAAAAGTGTTGTCAGAACAGAGCTTGAGGGAAAACTTATGGTACGCAACAGTTGTGTGGGGATTGATGAGGGGGGATGGTGCGATTATTGTATATAGATACTGAGTTAGTAAATTAGGTGTTGACAGCTTTTTGTTGATAAAATATGATTTAGTTGTAAGTTTTTAGTGGATTGATTTTTTTGGAGATGCGACATATTATTGTTAGACGATAAAAATATTACCCCCATCTGTATAATGAAAATATTCATAGTACAGGTGGGGGTAATATTTTTGGAAGTAGTTTATACTGTAATATCAATATTTGCACCAAGTTCCGGATTGACAGATCTTTCCATAGCAGAACGGTTCATCATGTCAATAAGACCTGCTCCGCTTTCTTTCATTGTATCAAGACTTTTTGCAAGAACTGCGGTTTCAACATTATTTATCACATCTGCCTGTGATAAGCCCATAGAGATTGCTGCAATATCCATAGTGATCCCTCCTTTTCTTTTTTTGTTTAACTTTGAAAAATAAAAATCTGTTTCTTTAACTAATTATATCACAGCTTGATATAGAAATAAAGGTACTAAATAACACATTAAGTTAATGGCAAAAGCTATGTTTTTTATTTGACAGGCATTTATATTAAATATATAATAAAAATGGTATATTGTCTTTATTTTAGAAAGAAGCGAAGGATGAAATATAAATATAGCATAATTAAATTTAGTAAGATAATGTTTGTCATTTTATTGATTTCAATGTTCTGCCTGCCGGTATCAATTCAGGCAAAGAGTGACAGCAAGGCAGACACAGGCATAGTTGAGAACAAGCGTGTACTGTTTCTTAGTTCATATTCATATACATGGTCTACCGTTCCGCTGCAGATTGAAGGAATCAAATCTAAATTGGATTCCTCAGTGACACTTGACATAGAATTTATGGACACGAAAAAGATAAAACTTGAGATGGCTGAAAAGATAATGCTTGAGAAGATACGTTTTAAGCAGCAGAATTCAGGGGTGTATGATGCTGTTATAGTCGGAGATGATGCCGCACTGGTCTTTGCAATGCAGTATCGAAAAGCATTATTTAAGGATGTTCCTATTGTTTTTGAGGGAATCAACAATATCAAATATGCCAGAAAAGTAAGCAAGGATCCACTGGTGACAGGAGTTATAGAGAAGTTTTCTTATAAGGAAAATTTTGATTTTGCAAGGAAAATCCAGCCGGATGCAAAGAAAGTTGTGGCAATAGTAGATAATACTGTTACGGGAGTTGGAGAACAACAGCAGTTTTATGAACAGGAAAATAATTATCCGGAGCTGTCTTTTGAAGTGATAAATGGTTCGCTGCTGACAAAACAACAGTTTGTCGAGCGTGTTTCAGAGGTTGATAAGGATTCAATCCTTATATATCTTATTCTCTCAGAGGATAAACATGGGAATACATATACAAATGAACAGGTGTGCCAGATTTTGAAGAAATATGCGAAAGTTCCTGTGTTAAGATTTGTTCAGGCAGGAATCGGAGATGGTGTTCTGGGTGGCAATATCGTGTCACATAAAACTTCCGGTGAAATTGCAGCAGGGATGGTCATGAAAATGCTGCAAGGTGTTAAGCCTGCTTCAATAAAAATGGTAAATAAAAGTCCAAATGGTTATTACCTTGACCAGAAGGTGATTGATAAATTTAATATTTCTGAATCGCTGATACCGGAAGGGGCAAAAATTGTAAACCGTAAATTAAGTTTTTTGGAAAAGTATGGTGTTGTGCTGGTAATAACATTATGTGTTTGTGCCGCTATTATGTTTATAACATTGGTGGTAATGCGTACTATTTATGCACGGCGCAGGTATGCAGAACTTGAGAAAACAAACCAACAGCTTGAGGCGGCAGCAGTTGCGGCTCAGGCGGCGGACAGGGCTAAGAGTGTATTCTTGCACAGTATGTCACACGATATCAGAACACCGATGAATGCAGTTATTGGATTTACAAAGATTGCCATTCAACAGAATAAAGATGAAGTTGTAAAAAAATATCTTGAGAAGATAATGATAAGTTCAAAGCATCTGCTGGCAATTATAAATGATGTACTTGATATAAGCAGGGTTGAGAATGGAAAGATGGTATATAAACCTGTTTCATCTGATCTGCATGTGATAACGGATGAGGTTTTAGCTATTATTGAGGGATTTATATCTGAAAAGAAAATAAAATTTAATGTGGAGTGTCCGAAAGAACAACAGTCTTGTAAGATAATGACTGATCCTGTACGAGTTCGTGAGATTCTCGTAAATATTCTCAGCAATGCAGTGAAGTTTACAGAGAGTGGCGGAAGCATTGATTTTTTAATGGAGATAAATACTGGTTCAGATGAAAAGCACATTGTAGTACGATATACTATTTCAGATACGGGCTGTGGTATCAGTGAGGAGTTTCTTCCTCATGTTTTTGATGAATTTACTCAGGAAGAGTTTGGTGCGAGAACACATTACAAGGGTACGGGACTTGGTATGGCTATTACTAAAAGGTATGTTGAGATGATGGGTGGCACTATCTGTGTAAAAAGCAAAAAAA